>NZ_JAEQCI010000189.1:0-11651 GCF_020738565.1 Microcoleus sp. PH2017_12_PCY_D_A
AATTTAATGTTTTAGGCATTAATAAGGCCCTATATGACTCCTTGATTACCTACCGGAACTGATCTACACTAACTATGTTATTCTACCACAGATATAGTCTGTCTACTTACGCCGAGCTGTACTAGACACAACTGTCTCTATGGTTTCGCTTTGGGCTTTTGTTGTGTCTTTTACTAAGGGGGAAAAGCTTTCAGTCATTGTTTGTTATTATTTATCTCAGGAACGACAATGTTATATTACAACAATAATGGTTATTTGTCAATGCCTGAGTTGCTGTAAATACATTGTAGTAGCAAGGGATTGTTGCAATCGCCAGCAATGTCCGCGGTACAATAAAACTAGAGTTTTCTCAGCTCAAGGAGATTTTGAGATGATTGCTACTACTTCAAGTTTAGCCGAACAGAGAACACTGCTAGAAAACATTAGCTGGCAGACCTTTGAAACGTTGCTCCAAGAAATAGGCGATAAGCGAGGTTATCGCATAGCTTACGATGAAGGGAGACTGGAAATTATGGCGCCACTATTTGAACATGAGAACTACAAGAGCAATTTCGGTAATTTCATCCTTGCTTTAGCAGAAGAACTCGACATTGAAATTAAAAGTGCTGGCTCAACTACTCTCAAACTCAAAAATGCCAAAAAAGGCATAGAACCAGATAACTGTTATTATATCCAAAATGAAGCAGCAGTTAGAGGCAGGCAAGAACTAGACTTAGAAACTGCCCCGCCGCCCGACTTAGCAATTGAAATAGATATTACCAGCAGTTCAGTTGATAAGTTTGCAATTTACTCAGCGCTTGGTGTCCCGGAACTCTGGCTGTATAACGGGCGAGTTTTGAAATTTTATCAGTTAGTAGAAACTGAATATATTGAGTGCGACTTTAGTATTGCTTTTCCCTTTGTATCGGTAGCGGAAATGGCTGGGTTTTTCCCTCGCACTCAAACCATAGGAGAAATTGCTTTGCTGAAATCCTTTAGAACTTGGGTTAAAGGGAAAATATAGCATCAGGAATTACGGACAAACTGGCTTTTATTGTGGGGAGTTGGTAAGATCGTGTCCGCAGTCAGTAGTAGGATAAATAGGTTTGTATTCAGGACTTTAGTCATCTCTAAACTATGAGGACTAAAGTCCTGAATACGAACTTTATAACGGCGGACACGATCTAAATTCAGATAATTAAAACTCCCTAATTTCAGGATGGATAAATTGATAACCAGCCGCCTTAATCTTTTGATTCGATACCCTCGCATTGTAAGGCCGCACGCTAGGACTTCCATCCCAAGAAACTTTAGGCAAATTATTAGCTTCAAAAATGCGATCGAGTAATTCGCCACTGGATAGCGACACATGGCCGACTAAATTATAAATCCCCTGCAATCTATTGTCCAAGGCAAAGGTCAATCCCCCAACTATATCATCTCGATGCACCCAATTTGTCGCATCTTCCCCCGCACCGGGACGAGTTGTCCCAGCCCAACGTCCAAAGATTTTAACTAATTCTCGCCCGGGCCCGTAAATGCCACCCAAACGCAGAATGCACACGTGCAGGTTTGGACTCGATGCTGCTAATAAAACTCGTTCTGTTTCGGCGAGAATTTCACCGTTGGGATTGGCTGGCGCGACGGGCGATTCTTCGTTTACCAGTTTACCTTGACAGTCGCCGTACACTGAATAAGTACCCGTATAAATCACTTGCTTGACTGTCGGTATCTGCTGTAAAACTGATACCAAAGTTGTCGCTGTCTCTAAGTAACTTTCCCGATAAGCTTGAGGATTTGGAGCACCGACGCACAGCATAACAGCATCTTGGTTTTGCAGTAAACTCGCGATCGCCCCTGCATCATTTCCCTTGAGCACAACCACCCGCTGGGCGACACCCTCCAATTCGCTAACTCGGCTCGCCGTCGTAGTTGTCGCCGTCACGGTACAATCAGATTTACCTTGTAAATGTCGGGCTGTCGCAGTACCCACATAACCGCAGCCGACGATCGCAACTTTCATCAAAAATTCTCCATTTTGTCATAGCCTCTAAGATTATTGCCGGTTTTTGCGAGGATTCGAGGTCAGGTTTGTGGTACGATCGAGATCGTCGATCGCGATCGGAGCTGCATCATGTCCGAAGGAGATATTTTTGCTACATCTTCAGAAACCGAACTTTTAGCTTTTTACCGGAGAAATGGGTCTAAAGCCCCGTCCTTCGCTTGACGGCTTTTTCTTAATCTTAAGGCTTCTAATGAGTTCCCTTAAGACATCTGATTTGGATCGTCCTACTGATTTGCAATAGGCTTCTAATTTCTCAAACTCTTCATCAGTCAGCCTGAAGAACACGCTCTTTTTCATTGCGTAAATATATCTAAATGATATACAATAGTAGCATGAAGACATTGAAGTTCAAGCTCTATCAAAGCAGTCGAAATAAACACCTTAAGCGGTCTATCAATGCTGCCGGGGTGATTTATAACCATTGCATTTCCCTTCACAAGCGGTACTACCGGATGTGGGGAAAGCACTTGAATTGCAGCAAACTTCAGAGCCATATCGCCAAACAGAGAAAGCGTAAAGCATTCTGGCAACTGGTAGGCTCTCAAGCGGTACAGGATATCTGTCAACGCATCTCGATCGCCTACCAGTTGTTTTTTAAGCATCACAAAAAAGGAGTTAGACCACCAGGATTCAAGAAAGTTCGACGGTACAAGTCATTCACCCTGAAACAAGCTGGCTATAAATTCTTAGGCGGCAATCGCGTCAAGATTGGAAGCAGGGTTTATCAATTCTGGAACTCTAGACCCATTGAGGGCGCTGTCAAGACTCTGACTATTAAACGTACTCCATTAGGGGAGTTGTTCATGGTTGTAGTCGTTGATAGCGTGAAAGAATCAGAAACCAAATTCGAGACGAGTAGAATCGCTGGATTTGATTTTGGTTTGAAAACGTTCCTCACTTGCTCGGATGGTTCCAAAATTGAATCACCGCAATTCCTGAAACAATCGCTCAATGCCATTAAGAAAGCCAGCCGCAACCATTCTAAGAAACGGAAAGGTTCTGCCAATCGAGAACGCGCCAGATTAAACCTGGTACGCAAGCATGAGGATGTGGTGAATCGTCGCTCTGATTGGTTCTGGAAGTTGGCGCATGAATTGACAAATCGATTTGATGTGCTGTGTTTTGAGACGTTAAATCTCAAGGGAATGCAGCGTCTTTGGGGACGCAAGATTTCTGATCTCGCGTTTGGTGAGTTCGTTCAAATTCTCGAATGGGTGGCAACGAAGAAAGATAAGCAAGTGATTTTCATTGATCAATGGTATCCATCCTCTAAGACTTGTAGCCGTTGTGGGCACGTCTTGAAAGAGTTGGATCTCAATACAAGAGAATGGCGCTGCCCGTCCTGTCAGTCCGTGAACGGCAGAGACGAAAATGCAGCTAAAAATATTTGTGCGGTTGGGGCATCGACCGAATCGGTAGGCGATGTTAGACAGGCTACGCCTGCAATCGCTGTTTGATCTTAGAATCCCCTCGCCTTCAGGCAGGGGAGTATGTCAAGGTTCTTTATTTGCGATCGCAGCCGCCGACGGTTCCGTTGATATTGACGAACTAAATTTGTTGTTTAAAACCATAAATTTAGACAAGTTTTCCGACTCAGCCAAGGCTCAAATCCAATCCTACACTGCGACTCCACCATCTCTGGGCGCAGGTTTGCAAACACTCAGTCAGTCAAAAGAACCGCTGCGGTTGGGAGTGATGTATTTTGCGATCGGCATTGCTTTGGCAAATAATACCCTGCATCCCACAGAAAGCGAGGCGATTCAATCCGCGAAAAAAATGCTCGCAGTTTCCGATTTGCAAATTCAAGCCATGCAAGAATTCATCGCAGACATGAAACAAATACAAGAGACTGCGCCCAAAAATAATCAAGCATCAGCATCATTTAATACTGCTGTTTCCCAGCTCAAAAATAATGGCATTCCTCTCGATTTAATTGACCCAAAAATAACAACCACAAACCTCAGCAATCCGCAACCAGGCTATTCCGATGAAAGTTTTTGGGCAAAACTTAAAAAATTTGCTTTAAGCGCTGGCCGAGAAGTAGTTGAAAAAGCTTTGACGCTTTATTACACTGCTCAAAATCCCAAGGTACCGGCTTGGGCAAAAACCGTTGTTGTGGGAGCTTTGACTTATTTTATATCTCCGGTTGATGCGATTCCAGATATATTAGTCGGTGTCGGATTTACAGACGATTTGGGGGTGTTGCTGGCGGCGATTGCTACTGTTTCGGTGTACATTAATGCTGAGACTAAAGCACAAGCACAGCAAAAAATGAATGATTGGTTTGGTAAATAAGATTATCGGCGTTTCATGACTCGCAATTTAATAGGTTTGTAGTAAGGACTTTAGTCCTAATTTACTTAAAATTCAAGAGAGGAGTGAAGTCCTAAAAGGTTCGATAGTTCGGACTTTAGTCCTGATTTACTTAAAAATTAAGAAAGGACTGAAGACTGAGGACTAAAGTCCGAACGATCGAACCTGAATCATTGGTTTGGCAAATAAGATTATCGGCGTTTCATGACTCGCAATTTAACAGGTTCGATCCTTCGGACTTTAGTCTTTCATGACTCGCAATTTAACAGGTTCGATCCTTCGGACTTTAGTCCTAATTTACTTAAAATTCAAGAGAGGAGTGAAGTCCTAAAAGGTTTGTAGTAAGGACTTTAGTCCTGATTGGTTTAAAAATTAAGAAAGGACTGAAGTCCTCACTACAAACCTGTTCTATAAGGTTTGTAGTAAGGACTTTAGTCCTGATTAGTTTAAAAATTAAGAAAGGACTGAAGTCCTCGCTACGAACTTTTAAGAAAGGACTGAAGTCCGAACGATCGAACCTTTAAGAAAAAACTGAAGTCCGAACGATCGAACCTAGGGAAGCTCGCGTTCAATCTTAAATTGGCTTACCTTCTCGATTGACAATACGGCTTTCACCATCTTTAGCCGTGACATTTTCATAAACCCCTTCATCCCGCTTTACATACTTGCTGAAGCCCTGATTTTTATAATCAGTGTCGGATGTCGGCTTCATCAACCTCGGAGCGCTCAGCATTCGGCGTACCGGAGTATCTGCCGGAGTATCCCCGGGTTCGCACTTAGCCAACTCGCACAGTTGGCCCCAAGTCGAAACTTCCAGGTTCATGCTGTGCGAAACTTCTAACTGCTGGTTGTTTGTGGGACACAAATAATCGTATAGAGGCATACTAAGAATCTCGCTTGCAACTACTAAAATTACTAATTGCACGGTAACAGTGAGTATTATAACTCAAAATCACTAACAATTCAAGCCAAAAAAGCAAAGTTTACTATTTTTAATGGTTGTTAAAACACTAAATCAGCTATATTATTAACCCTGTGCAGTTGCTCCCGAATGCGATCGAGACCAAACGCAATAGTACGCTACCCTGAAATCCTCTGACTCGATCGACGGCTAGCAAATGCCCTCAAGACTTCTCTGAATGCCGTCAAAGGATTTATCGTCATTTTCAGACTGCGCCCAAACTACTGATTCTAAGTTTCAAGTTTATTCATCTATATCACCAGTGAGGATTTACCGATGAGCGATTTCAAAGTTACGCCAGAAGTAGAGCTGAATACAGCTCAAATGTTGGAGCGATACCAACTGCAAGATGAGATTATTCTACGGCGTTGGGCAAAACTGCACGGCATCAACAGCTCTCGCGGTTTCTTCTATCCCAGTGAAGTAGATTTGATGGATCACGCTCACCATCACCTCTACAATTTGGGAATGAGTGTTGCTGAGTATCAAAGTCTTTTAGACCGCCACCGCAGCCATTCTCAGACATCAGGCGACCAAAATAAAACAGTAGCAAGTCAAGTTGCTGACGAAGCATACGATGCCATAGAAATGCTGACTGATCAGTATTCGGAAGCTATTGATTTAATGGGAGAACGTATAGCAGACCATTTCATCGACGAACTCGATTTATCTGTAATGCGACACCTTTCTCAAAAAGTTAAAGACCGCCGGACTCTCAACGGTCAAACTAAAAAACCTAACCGTTTTCTCCAAGTGATTAAAGCTGTGTTGCAACCTAGCAGCGAAAATACGCTTCTGGTTCCCAGAAAAGATGATGACTCTAGTTTAGAATTAGAACACCATCACCGACTCGGCTAGCCGATTGATTTGCAAGGCTAAGCGCTACTTGTAGCCGTAAGGTGCGCCCGGTCGCACCCTACATAATGGGGGGTCTGCCCCCAGGAGTATCAAGGTAATAAACTTGCTGTTTTTAACCAGCCTAATTTACCTTGCAATTATCAATTTAAGACTGGAGAAAGATGTGTTTTGCACCGGAATTACCTAAAATATAGGTTTAATCGAAATAGTTAATCTAGCTAAAGGTATAGAAATGATTAAATCGTGGATGGTAATTGGAGCAGTCGCCTTGATAGTAGCTTTGGTGATTAACAGAATCCCGCCCAGCGATATCCAGTGGTTCAACCGCTTGCAGCGTCCGAGATGGCTAGTATTTGAAAAAGCAATTCCTATAATTTGGACAGTAATTTTTATTTGTTTGGCTTGGTCAGCAGTGATTGTTTGGGAAAAAGCACCGGGCACTCAGGAGACTTGGCTGAGAATGGGTTTGTACCTGCTTTTAGAAATAGTAACTATGTCTTACACGTCGGTTATGTGCAAAGTTAGGAGTCTAAAAGTCGGTACGATAATCGGTGGAACTGGCGCAATTTTAAGCGTGTTGCTAGCTTTGAGCGTGTTGCCAGTTTCTGGATCGGCGACCTTGTTATTGCTGCCTTACATACTCTGGAGTCCGATCGGCACTTACACCACTTGGGCAATGATGCACCTCAATCCGGCGGATGTTTAATTGATAAAAGGCTTTAGTTATCTAGGAGAGAAGGAAGAAGGAAAGATTTGTAGGGTGTGTCGCCACCAACAATTTCTATATTCAATCGAAAATCTCACGGCGACGTATCTGGCAAATACTGTTGTTGCATCATTTTTAGAGCATCGATCAAAAATCTTGTTAAAAAAAATGTTGGGCGGAGTGAAACTGAGGGTTGTCTTGTCACTGTTGAAGCTGCCGGGTGCGTCGCTATTAGATTGTCTGTCTTTGTTGAAGATGGTCTGGGGCGACACACCCTACGGAAAACTTCAATACAAAAATCCCAAATCGAAAATCGAAAATGGTATAACCTAGCGGCTCGGAGACTTGCTCGGAGGCTCGGTTTCGGGTGGTTCGGGAGCCGGAGACGGTGACTCAGCAGCCGGAGGATTCAGCAATTCCTCCCAAATTTTGATTTGCGATCGCGCTTGCTCAAAAGCCCGAGAACCCGAGGGAATTTTCTTCAAAGTCGCGATCGCCCCAGCCAGATCCGACGACGATTGTTCCACGCCCATCGCCAAAATCCGCTGGCTCCACTCCTCAATCGCCTCGCTAGCCTGCCAGCGGAGCGAACTCGTATCGGGTACCTGAAGGGCCAGCGTAATTGCTGCTTGCAAAGCGTCAGCAGTCCCGGCTTGGGCTGCTGAGCGGGCGCTCTGCAAGCCTTGCTCGCCCTGCAATTGAGCTTCCCAGTTCCGAATGTTCGATCGAGCTTCCTCATATAGCACCCTTCCCGATCGAATCCGGCGCGCCATCTCAATAGCCTCGGCCAAATTGCCCCTAGCCGCTAGCTGCTGAGCTCTCTCCAAAAACGGCTGGTCTTGAAGGCGCTGTCTTCTCTCGATCCAAGCTTGAATTTTGGTTTGAGCTTCCGCGTACAGCGCCCTTCCTTGACCGATTCGAGAAGCTTGAGCTACGGCTGCTTCCAGGGAATTTGGATCGCCGGTAGTCGCTAAATCGTTAGCTCTTTGCAGGTACGGACTGTCTTCTAGCAGTTCGATTTGACGGCTCAAGCGATCGATTTGAGTCCGAGCTTCCTTAGAGCGGGGATTTGATTCCGGGACTGTTTGCAATTGGGCGATCGCAGCCCTCAAATCCTTGACTCCTCCCGGCGCCGCCAGCCTGTTTGCCAAATCTAAAACTTTGACATCAGACATTTCCTGCTGCCAGCGGCCGACTAAATCTTGAGCTTGTTTGTACAAAGGGCGGCCGTCTTTCAACTTTTGAGCCAGCTCGATCGCCTTAGACAAACCCTCAACAGAGCCTGTCAAAGCCTGAGCGGTAGCCTGAGACAACTCGTTAAAATCCTGTACTTGTTCCTTTAAATTTGCAGTTTCTGGAATCTTGTTAGCGATCGAGATCGCCTGCTGCCAATCGCCTGCTTGCAAGCGTTTTTGGGCGATCGCCATCACTTTCTTGCTAAATTCGGCGATCAGCTTATTGGCTGCTTGATACAAATAACTGTTTCGATCGATGCCCTGAGCCAGCTTAATCCCCGTCACCAGATTGTCGAGCCCTCCCTCCGAGGCTGTATTCCTGGCTTTTACCAACTTATTGCCCTCAGCCTTTGTCGTCTGAATTACCTTAGTGAGTTCCTCATACTTCGTCGATTCCCAAAAAGTATTTCCCGTATCCAACAGCAGAGTGGCTTGGCGGAAAGCCAGCCCCCACTCTTCCTGACGCAAGTGGTCTTCTGCTGTGCGGTAAAGTTTCTCTGCATCGCTCCATGTTGACTGCCACTTTTCAATCTGCTGTTGCACCGTAGCGTAAGCGGGAACGTCTTGAGGAACCTTGCGGGCGATCGCGATCGCCTCATCCAGCTTTCCTTCATGGAAACTAGAATTTCCCAACCTCAGAATATCCTGCGACCAGCGATCGATCTGACCGTTAATTCTCGGTCGCAGCGGGTGGTCTTGTGGCAAAGCATTCACTAATTCGATCGCGTGCAGCAAATCATCCGCCGTCCGCTTGCTAGCTGATTCTTGAGCGCAAAAAAAGCGATCGTTAGCAGAAGCCGTCGGCCAAAAAATCTTCGAGCAATTCGACTGCGAGGTCAAGTTGAGCAAAGACGAAATTGCCACAAACCCCATACCCACAGACACCAGCAAACTCACCGCCAGCCAAAACTGCCATTTCTTCGACCAGAAACGCCACAGCCGATAGGGGTCAAGTGGCGGTTGCGAGTTTTCTCCAGACTCTTTCGGCTGCTGTTCCAGATGCCCTCCCGGCAGTTTTCCTGAAGTAACCAAATCTCGGATCTCTTTAAGTCGCTCAGCGCGATTTTTCCTAGCTGGAATTGGCACTAGCGAGGAAGTATCCTTTTTTGACTCCAAGGATTCTGATGCAGACCAACGGCCTGGTGTTTTGCGATCTTGACTCATAAATCTCCGCTCACCACAAACAGCAACCAGCCAGTGTTAGTTATTTTAAAACTGCGATCGCTGATATCTACTGCTCTATAGAATGTATCCATCACTTTGACATACTCCCGCAGGCGGAACACTGCAAGAGCCGTAGCTTGCGGGGCGGGACGCCATCGCCCTTTCGTTGCCCCAAACAAAATTTCGTGATTAGGTAATAGATAATGCGTAATTGGCAATTGGTCAAGGCCGTCATCCCCAACTCGCACTCAATAGAGCCAATTACACATTATCGTCTCAAGAACCGGAATTCGATCGCAAATCCCCGATCAGTTCGGCAAGTTCGTCGCTGTTAGCCTTATAAACCTCATTGCAGAAATGGCAAGTAGCCTCAGCCCCGCCATCTTTTTCGATCATGTCTTGGAGTTCGGCTTCGCCCAACATTTTCAGAGCTCCCAAAACTCGATCGAACGAACAGCCGCAGTGAAAGCGCACCATCTGAGTTTCCGGGAAAATTTCCAGGCCCATATCACCGAGTAAATCTTCCAGAATTTGGTGCAGAGTTTTGCCCGATTGTAGCAACGGCGTAAAGCCCGACAGTGCAGCCACCCTAGATTCTAGAGTTTGCACGAGTTCTTCATCCACAGCCGCCTTCGGCATAACCTGCAACAGCACGCCCCCAGAAGCTTGCACCCCCGCCGCCCCCACAAACACGCCCAAAACCAAAGCCGAAGGCGTTTGTTCCGACGTTGCCAAATAGTTAGTCAGATCGTCGCCTATTTCGCCGGAAACCAATTCTACCGTACTTGAATAAGGGAATCCGTATCCCACGTCTCGCACGACGTACAAATAGCCGTCACCGATGGCTCCGCCGACATCAAGTTTGCCCTTAGCATTGGGCGGCAATTCCACTGAGGGATTGCTGACATAACCTCGAACCGTGCCATCGAGTCCCGCATCAATCAGAAGTCCGCCCAGGGGCCCATCTCCTTTGATGCGAATGTTGACTCTCGATTCAGGCCGTTTCATGCTGGAAGCAAGTAACAGCCCTGCTGACATCGTGCGTCCGAGGGCTGCTGTAGCGACGTAGGAGAGCTTGTGCCGCTGTCTTGCTTCTTCGGTGAGGCGGGTGGTAATGACGGCTACAGCGCGAATTCCACCGTCTGCGGCTGTAGCGCGAATTAATTGATCTGCCATGAAAAACCTGACTTGTCTTTTGATACTGCTGGAACTATTTTAGAAGGTTGTCACGAGAGATAGCAGCAGTTGAGTTGGTGGGTATGGGCGATCGAGCTTCACGACTGCCGTATTTTTTAGCTCGAACCTCGATCGAGGTTTTGTGAATAAATAGTGCGATCGTATCCGCTCAATAACTCGGGGTAACAGCAAAAAAGAAGGTTCAGAATCTAGGCACAGCATGGTAGAATATGATTCATGACGCAAGAATCATCTCCTCAAAAATTAGTAGAGACCTTACTGCAAAGCATTGACCCATCTGCAATTGCTGACGAATCATTGCGTCGTACAGTGTCCATATTGCTGAACCTTATAGAGCAATTGCAAGCAGAAACCAGAGAATTTGGCGTCAGAGAATCAAAGATTAAAACACGAAAACAATCGCCTTAAAGGAGAACAAGGCAAACCCGAGGTCAAATCTAATAGAGCGAAAAAGTTAAAAGAGAACTACTCATCCGAAAAAGAGCGAAAAGCACCAAAAAAGCACATTAAAAGTAGTAAAAATGCTCTGGTCAAAGTTGACCGAGAAAAAATCCTGGAGTATCCTGAAGCAGAACTACCATTCGATGCAGAATTTAAGGGTTATGAAGAGCTAATAGTTCAAGACATTTTACTGAAAACAGATAACGTATTATTCCGGAAACAGAAGTATTACTCACATAAAAGAAAAGAAAACATAGGTTTCACCCTTACCATCCGGATATGATGGGGAGTTTGGTCCCGGAGTAAAAGCCTTAGTTATCAGCCTTTACTACGGAGGCAACATGACTCAAGGAAAGCTATTAGATTTTTTAAGCAATATTGGGATTTCGATGTCAGCCGGTTATTTATCAAATCTACTGGTGAAAAAATCCTTAAATTTTGAATCGGAATTTAACGAAGTGTATATATCCGGAGCGAGCAAGTAGCCCTTGGCAACACTTAGACCAAACAAGTGCGCGTGTAGGGGGAGTAAATCACACTACAAATATAATTTGTAACCCCTTATATACAGTTTATTCTACAACTTTAAGAAAAGACCGATTAAGCGTACTTGGAGTATTACAGAACAACCCAGGGAGCATCCCGGTTTTGTAAATATCCGAATAACAATAGTCCGGACAGTTTTCAATGACCAACGGTAGAATGCGGGTTCTGGGTTCCAGTATCTGTGAA
>NZ_JAEQCI010000190.1:0-9406 GCF_020738565.1 Microcoleus sp. PH2017_12_PCY_D_A
CACTTGAATACCCCATTTCTCACCTCAATTTACTCAAATTCACCTACTCTGCCTTGATTCTACGCTATCGCCCAAAGATCTCAAATGGGTTCTATAGGTTTTGCTGATAATCTGGTCTCCTTCGGTCATAAAATTTGGGTAAACTTTCCAGCCATCTGTTACATAAAAGTAGCATTTCCATTTACTAACAATAGCCCATAGTGGTTCAAAACTTTTGGCGCTATGGTCGCCTAAAACCCATCCTAAAATACCTGGCTTAAAATGGTCTACCGCTTTCCACAGCGAGGTTTTATTTTTTTTTACCCACAAATGTTTGTAATTAATCTAATTCTCCCACTTCGGGATTGGTTTCTGGTTCGTAAAAATCTGGCAAGAGTTTCCCGGCTGATTTTACCCAATTAATGATTGTAGTATGATGCACATTCTTGACTCTTTCAATTGCTCTAAAACCAGGCCACTAACATACATTTTTAGACATTCACGTTTGACTTATTCCGGATATCCTCTTTGAGGCTTATAATTATCTATAAATTGTCTTTTGCATGAAACAAAAATATAATTCTGTTTGCCTTTTTTGTGGCCATTCTTATTGATGTGAGTTGAATTGCATGAGCGGGCATTGCATAATATTTCTTTTAAATGTGTGCGATCTTTGACGCTCGGAGAACAACTTCATCATACCATAGTTCAGCAACGCCAAATAGGACTTAGCACTCCGACAAAAAAAACCGGGTTTTTTGCCGAATCTGCGGGCTGCAACGAGTATTTTTGTAAAAAACCCGGTTTCTGGGCCCCCAGTAAGTCCTATTTAGAACGAACATAAAAAGACACAGAGCCGATCGAGTAAAAACTATTCACCAAAATCAACAATACTTTACCAACATAAGAGTTGACAAAACCCAAAACGCGGAAAGTAGACAGCAGCACTAACAGCATTTCAACTAAAGAAACAATTGACCCGTAGTGATTCGGATCCCAATAAGAAATCGGACTGATAAAACGGTAATTGCTGAAGGGAAAAAAGTGCCGGTGAGCGTCATCATTATGTACAGGCAAATCCCCCAAAGAGTGCAAAATTATACTCAAAAACAGAATTTGCACATTTTGCAAACCTAAATAATAAGCAATTAACCAACCGATCGCCGCCAGGGGAATCGAATGAAACAATGCAACAATATTTTGGTTCAAAGGCTCATAGTATGCTTCCGACCAGATTTTAGCTTCCGGCAAGCGAGCAATGTACTTCGCCCAAAAGTAAAATAAAAATATCGGGATATCGGGTAAGATTCCGCCTGTAACTATCAGCAAATTAAACTCAGAGTGCTGAACTCTACCGAGAATTGCGAGATTGATAATTGCGTGACTTGGTGTTTTCATGAGACAAAAATGCACCATTGGTTTGTAGTGAGGACTTTAGTCCGTCCGGAGAGGACTAAAGTCCTCACTACGAACGTTAGTACGAACCTACAAGTGAGGTTGCAGTCGATCGATCAACTGCGCCGGCTGCAACACTCCCTCAATGCGATCGACCTCAACACCATTTTTGAACAGCACCAAAGTCGGCAAAGCATAAATGTGAAACTGCGACGCCAACTGCTCGTACTTATCCGTATCAATCTTAACAACCATCAGCTTATCTTTCGTCTGACCGCTCACCTGTTCCAAAATCGGCACCATCATCTGACAGGGCCCGCACCAAGTAGCATAAAAATCTACCAGTACCGGCAAATCGGAGCTCGATAGTAACTCCTCAAAACTGTTGAACTGTTTTTGAACTGCCATCTTAAAAATCTGGTAAAGGGACGCCCATTATACCCGAAGGCTTAACGAGTAGGGAATTGTGACAACTCAATTACTGTCAACTTAAGACTAAAACCCTTGATAAATCTCGCTTTTAATCGAGTCCCGATCCCCCTAAATCCCCCGTATAGTCGGGGGACTTTGAGTGCTTCCGGTTCCCCCCGACTATACGGGGGGCTAGGGGGGATCTAGGCTTTAATCGTCAGACAGTAGACCGGTACTACATTTGACCTGTTGGTTGACACTAATACTCAAAACTGAACTCGGTAAGTCAGTATAAATTTTTTTGGTTCTGGATCGATTTTAGTGCAGAATTCTGTGAGCGTAGATTTGCGAGGACACAATTATGGAATTATTGCCAGAGACATATCAGCGATTGCGGGGTCAAGTTGCCGTTGTCACCGGTGCATCGCGGGGAATTGGGCGCGCCGTGGCTTTAAGCTTAGCAGCAGAAGGCGCTAAAGTCGCTGTTAACTATGCGAGTTCAAGCACTGCGGCTGATGAGGCGGTAGCAGAAATCATCGCAGCGGGCGGAGAAGCTGCGGCCCTTGCAGCGGATGTCTCCAAAACTGACCAAGTGGATGCACTCATCAGTAATGTCATGGAAAAATGGGGACGAATTGACATTTTGGTGAACAATGCCGGCATCACCCGCGATACTTTGCTGCTGCGGATGAAACTGGAAGATTGGCAAGCCGTGATTGATTTGAATCTCACCGGCGTATTTTTGTGTACAAAAGCTGCCAGCAAAATCATGTTGAAACAGCGCAGCGGCCGAATTATTAATATTGCTTCGGTTGCCGGTCAAATGGGAAATCCCGGACAAGCTAATTACAGCGCGGCGAAGGCTGGAGTAATTGGATTTACTAAAACTGTGGCGAAAGAGTTGGCCAGCCGCGCGATTACTGTAAATGCGGTTGCACCGGGATTTATCACTACAGATATGACCAAGGATGTCAAATCTGACGATATTTTGAAGTACATTCCCCTGGGAAGATACGGCGAAGTTGATGAAGTTGCGGGGATGGTGAAGTTTTTGGCGGCGGATGCGGCGGCGGCCTATGTTACGGGGCAGGTTTTTAATGTTGATGGGGGCATGGTGATGGCTTAAGAGGGATTGTTTTAACCGCAGATGCACGCGGATGAACGCGGATATGTGCGGTTATGAATTTATCTCAAATCCCTGTAGGTTGCACATTGAAGTCCTTCGCGCTCAATTCCTTAAATTATCTGCGTTTATCTGTGTTTGTCTGCCTAATATCGGCGGTTTTTGTATAAATTCACATCCCAAATATTTTAAGAATCCAATTCCGCACCGCAGCAAATAAACTCATCAAATTCTTGACAAAACCCTGCCAAACAGAACTTTTATCAATCTCGGAAATCTCCTCGATTTCTACGGGCAGCGGCGGCATTCCGATAACTTCGTAAAGCGGATATTCGCCGCTCTTGCCAGGGATTTTAACTGATACGCGCTGGTTGACGATCGCCAAATCCTTGATTTCCTGATAAGTCTCCTCGGAAATCAGCAAACTTGTTCCCACTTGCTTGTTTGCAGCTTCAATGCGGCTGGCCAAATTCACCGCATCCCCGATCGCCGTTACTGTCTGATTTTTCTGGGCCCCCAGATTCCCCACCACCGCTAAACCGCAGTGAATCCCAATCCCAATCCGCAACCGGTGACGGTATAAAGTCTCAAAATAGGGATTGAGTTTGTCCAATTCCTCCAGCATCTCCACGCCAGCCCTCACGGCTTGTTCCGCCGCTTTCTCTGAGTTTTCCAACCCAAACAGCGCCATAAAACCATCGCCCATATAATTATTGATCGTGCCGCCGTTGCGGTTGATAACATAACCCATTTTTTGGAAATAGCGATTTAAAATATAAATTACATCGTAGGGTAAAAGCGATTCTGCAAATGCCGTAAAGCCTCGAATATCGGCAAACAAAATGGCAATTTTCTTTTCTTGCCCCACAGGTGCAGAAATCAAGTTTCCGGCCATTTGGTCGTTAAAGGTTTCTAAGTCTTCAGAATCGATCGCCAGCCGGCGCAAAATCACCTTCCCGCCCGCCACCTGCGTCTGACACGCCAGCCTAATTTCGGGTTCTAGGCGCAATTTTTTTGCGAGCTCATCTTCCGCTGAATTGCGGGGCGAGCAAAACTCTAAACCTTCGACAATTAACACGCGACAAGTCGAACACCGGGCGCTGCCGCCGCAGGCGTGGGTGTGGGGAATCCCCGCACGCAGGGAAGATTCCAGAATTATATCGTCGTCGTCTATCTCGATCGTGCGATCGTCCGGCAGATAGTGAATCTCTGGCATATGTGGCGTTTCTAGCTAAGTAGCGAAGCATGGAGCGGACATCTTTTATTGCAGCGACTCTGTATGCAAACCCGGTTTCTCGACATTTTTTCTGCATTACCTGATTCATCCAGTATAAGTGGCGATCGGCACTTGCTCCCCGTGCCGTGAGCTCAACCGCCAAACTCACTCAGCATTAAAATCGCGATCGTACCCTGAAAACACCTCAATTCAAGCTTCATTAAAGCCTGTGAAATCAATCTCAAATCTCCCATCTAAAATCCTAAATTGACCGACATAATTCTTAATAAATTTATGATAGCCTAAAACCCAATAAATGCGTTGTCCAATCGGCGTCAACCGCCATATATTTTGAGGGTTTTGCAGGCTTTTTCGTTCTAAACCTTACTTAGTAATAGTTTGAGCTTTTTTGCTGCCTAACAACCACAAAATTTGTGTGAGATAGAATAGCAGTATCTTTAAAACCCCTATAACCATGAGTTCATCAACAGCCCTACAAAACATCGAACAGCACATCCCGCTCCTGGGAAATATCCATCTCAAAAGTCCGATCGCCTATCGAGCAACCCGCATTGCAGTCAGTGCAGTTAACGCGGTGCAAATGGCAGTAGCAGAGTCTTATATCAACGGCTTAGAAGTACCGGATTCTGTATTGCGAGGTCTTTTTGATACCTGTATGCCCGTCTTCTTTAAGTATTTTCCCTCTCTCCTCGCACCCTACGAATGGGTACTCACAGAAACAGAACATACAGCCGAAGGGCCGCGGGATTTAATGAAAATTCAGTACGACTTACCTCAAGCCATGCTGAATCCCATGTTAGGCGAGAGCAAACTGATTTATCCGAAATACAGCATGGGATTGTGGGAAAAAGGAGCCGCCAACCTGGAACAATCGCAAATGCAGATGATTGATGATGTGATTGAAAAGCTAGAGATTCAGGATGGCGATAATATTTTAGACTTTGGCTGCGGTTGGGGCTGCGTTCCCAATTACATTCTTTCCAAATTCCCCAATGTCCAGTTTACTGGCATTAACCTCAGCCACCATCAATGCGAATATATGCGTCAAAAAATGCAAGACCCAGAAAGCTACCTTAGTTCCGGTCGATTTACCCTATATGAAGGAGATTTGAACGAGGCCCAATTTGAGACAAAATTTGACAAAATTATCTCCATCGGAGTTTTTGAGCATATAGGCAATTTAACGAAAGCTTTCCACAAGCTGGCATCTTTCCTGAACGATAATGGCAAAGTTTTCATTCACATCATCACAGTTCGCACCCCTAACAATATCTCCAGCGTTTTCACCCACAAATACATTTTCCCCCACGGCCGTTACTGGAAATACGATGCCGTTCCCAGCCACAAGAAAGACCTCAAAACCATCAAACAATGGTATATCAACGGTTACAATTACTCTACAACCTTTGCTAATTGGCTGAAAAACTTTGATGACTCTCAGGCGGCAGTCAAAGATTTTGACTACGGCATCGGCTATGCCAAATTCCGCAGAATCTGGCGGTTTTACTTGATTTGGTTTGTTGCTAATTTCGCCA
The DNA here is from genome assembly GCF_020738565.1 of Microcoleus sp. PH2017_12_PCY_D_A. Taxonomy (NCBI): domain Bacteria; kingdom Bacillati; phylum Cyanobacteriota; class Cyanophyceae; order Oscillatoriales; family Microcoleaceae; genus Microcoleus; species Microcoleus sp. PH2017_12_PCY_D_A. Next base: position 5,681 of record NZ_JAEQCI010000190.1, read on the forward strand.
GTTGCGATGGTGAATATAACGGCAACGGTCAATATTTAATGGTTCATGCCTAGTCGCTGACATTCCTGGACGCATCAACCGAACCGGGTTTCTCAACACCCATAATCCGTTAATTAGAGAATCTCATCTGTAGGGAAACGGCACTGCCGTGTCCGGCGGGGAGTTAAGACAATAACAGATAATTGTTGCTACGGTTATTAAACGTAGCAACAATTTTTAATTTTTGGTATCATTGACAATTTTAGTCTATAATTAAAGTAGTGGGACTGCTAAAGAAGCAGACTTTTTAGTTGCTACACCAACCTTTGGCAATTTCAAATTAGAATCTAAAATTGACTGATGTTACAAAAAGAAGAACTGTTAAAAGGTATCGAAAACCGCGAATGTGTGGCGCGGGCATTAGACCAGGCTGAACAAGCAATTAAAACTTGGGAAGTTACTCTGACTGATTTTTTGTCGCCGCCGGAGTTGGCGGACATTCTGACGGTGTTTAAGCGCTTAACTGATGTGGAATTAGTGGCTTGGGGTGGCTACCCGCAAGCTGAAAGGCAAAGAATTGCGATCGCCCGATCGGATATCCCGATCGACTCTGGGAGTGTTAGCGTTGCTGCGGTGGAGATAGCCGGCAATTTCCTGTTTGACACCGCTAGCCACCGCGACTTCTTAGGCGCCATGCTGGGTACGGGGATTGTCCGCGAGAAAACTGGCGATGTGATTGTGTTGGGGGAACGGGGCGCGCAGGCGATCGTCATGCCCGAAATGGTAGAGTATCTGGAGATGAGTTTGCAGCAAGTGCGATCGGTTCCAGTAAAAACTCGGCGCATTGAGTTGAGCGAACTAAAAATTAGAGAACCCAAAAAGAAAGAAATGACAACCGTTGAAGCATCGATGAGATTGGATGCTGTTGCTTCTGCTGGATTCGCTATGTCTCGCAGCAAAATGGTTGAATTTATTGACAGAGGGGACGTGCGAGTTAATTGGAAAGACATCACTCAAGCTAGTTATAACGTTAAGTCGGGAGATTTAATCGCTGTTACTGGTAAGGGAAGATTGGAAATTGGGGAAGTTATGATTACTAAAAAAGAACGCTATCGAGTGCAGTTAACTCGATACTTGTAATTTTGACCACCTCGCCACCTTTCAAAGAAACCGGGTTTTTTACGAGATTTAGGGCGATAACCAATTATTTCGAGAAAAACCCGGTTTCTGGTCACCTCGTTGAACTCAAAGAAACCGGGTTTTTTACGAGATTTAGGGCGATAACGAATTATTTCGAGAAAAACCCGGTTTCTGGCCGCATCGCCACCGTTTAAAGAAACCGGGTTCACCGTTTAAAGAAACCGGGTTTTTTACGAGATTTAGGGCGATAACGAATTATTTCGAGAAAAACCCGGTTTCTGGCCACCCTATCCTTTATTCATAAACAGCTTGGCTATCGAGTTTACCAAAAGTTCTCGCGGCATAAATCGGGGCATATTTACGATGATTGGATTTGGGAATCCGCCAGTCACGACGTTAGACTCATTTTTGTCTAAAGCTTTGAGTGCATCTCGCACAACTTCATCAGCGGAAACGAGTTTTTGCCCGCTACTAGATGCCAAACCTTCGGGAAATTCTGCTGCTTTGAAAAAGTCCGATTCTGTTGGACCTGGACAAAGTGCTAAAACCCGAATTCCTAAATCTTTGTTTTCCGCCCAAAGTGCCTCGCTGAAACTCAACACAAAAGCTTTACTTGCCGCGTAAATTGATAAATACGGCATCGGTTGAAAGGCTGCAATAGAAGCCACATTGATGATACTTCCCGATCGCCTCTCCCGCATTCCCGACAAAAATAAGTGCGATAGTTCAACTAATGCTACAATATTTAGTTGCAGAATTCCTACTTGTTTGGCTAAAGGCCGATCGCCAAAAGCGCCATAATCCCCAAAACCCGCATTGTTCACCAGCAAATCAACCGTCCAACCTTTTTGAACAACCGCATCAAATACAGCAGTTGTGGCTCCTGGCGCAGTCAAATCTTGAACGATAATTTCGACCAAGATATTGAATTCCTGTTGCAGTTGAGCAGCTAGCTGCTGCAATTTGGCTTCCGAACGAGCTACCAAGATTAGATTGTGCTGGCGTTGGGCTAATTCGGCGGCAAAGGCTGCACCAATTCCGCCAGAAGCACCGGTGATTAAAGCAGTTGGCATGAAGTTAATTTTGATTGTTTGATTTGGGCTTTATATATTTTAACAATTATCTCGTATATCAGCCTGTAGAATAATTAAAAGGGAATAGGTGAGTTTTATGGGGCGTCTTACCGATCGAGCTTTTGACATTTTACGGGCCCAAGTTGACAAGTGCGCGGCTGATGATGCTCTAGCGGGTGCAGTGTACCGCAAGATGGTGATGAAGCGGCTGGAGAAATTGCGATCGCAAAACGGCACTTTCGCATCCAGAGAAGAAATCCGCGATACCTTCAAAGACGAATTTCCCAATTTCAGCGAAGAAGCTCTCAAAGCTGCTGTCAAAGCCAACCGCGCCCCCGGATTATTCGATAAAATCCTCTTGGCGGGCGGTTTGCTGGGCGCTGGGGCGGGGGTAATTTGGCTGATTAACCTGCCTTTTCCGATGATTCGCTGGCCCGTGGCGAACACCATGCCGATATTATTGTTGCCCAGCTTTATCAGTATGGATTACAATTACCGACAGGCGATCGCCCTCGTAGAACAATCCGATCAACTGGTTAACAAAGCTACGGCTGCGGCAGATTTCGACTTGGGCGAAACAAAAGTAAAAGAAGCGCAAAAACACCTCGATGCTTTGCCGGTGTGGTTCCTCGGCTATTACCCAAAGAGGTACTGCTCTTTTTCCCGCTGCACTTGGCGGTTTACACTCGATGAATTTGAAGCCGCCCGCAAAAATATCGGGCGGATGGATGTTCAAATTTTCCAGCAAAAAAATGCTTTTACTGAGTTAGATCGAGTCGAACAAACTCTCAACGCGGCGAAACAGCAGTACCAGCAAGCAAAAACTGCGGTGGATAGACAAAAAGCGAGTGGAAATTGGCAAAGTGCGATCGATCGACTCAACCAAATTCCCGCCGAAACCCTCGCCGGAAAAACAGCTAAGCAAAAACTTCAAGCAGCAGAAAGAGACTTTCAAGCAATGGGAGGAATCGCCACCGGTTCCGTGCGCGCCGACAACTTAATTGAAGCAGCAAAAGAATTTGCTCTTTCCGCCGCCGTCGCCTCTCAAAAACCGCCGCATCCAGCCGCCCAGTGGGAGCAAATAGCAGGATTGTGGGAAGAAGGAATTAACCGACTGAAAATGATTCCTGTCGATAATCCGGGCTATCTCGACGCTCAAACCAAACTCGCTGAATATCAGAAAAATCTAGGAATTTCCCAGATTAGACTGCAAGCAGAAAAGGATTCTGAAAAAGCTTTGCAAGAAGCTAAAAGCTTGTTGGCAAATTTGCAAAATAACTTAAATTCTCCCAGTCAAAATTCCGGTAACTCCCTCGGACAATTGCAACAAATTATCAATCAATTAGAATCCGTAAAACCTGGGACAACAGTTTATCCTGAATCGCAAAAATGGCTGCAATCTGCTCGCAAAAAACAGCAAGAGTGGCAAAAATAATTAGGGCTTGCTGAAAAAGTCAGAAAACAGCATTTAGAAAGATGAGTGAATTTGAGCTGGCATCGGCAATATAAGTTTTGTCAATCTTGTGATGGCAAA
>NZ_JAEQCI010000191.1:0-8461 GCF_020738565.1 Microcoleus sp. PH2017_12_PCY_D_A
ATCGATCGAAGCAGCAAACCAAGTCGTAGGAAAATTGCCCCACTCAACAACAAAAGTAGCGCCACTCTCGACGGCAATACCATGAAACAAATAAGCCTGATAAGCAACAATCGCACGTCGCAACCTTTCAGGAACAATTGTTTCAATACGCTCCATGGAAAAAGAACGGTCAAGCCTGACTCCACCGTAAGCAATACGGGGTTTCCAAAGGCGATCGTAAATCGAAAACTCAGAAATGCCCCAAGGGACGCGATGACGGCGAGAGAATTCGCCCAAAGCAGGAATAAGCCAAAAATGATACTGCCACCAATAAGAATCAATCCACTGCAAATGTATTTGAAGCCCAATTTCAAATCGCAGCGCGGGATACTTAGCAGCGAGCTCCAAAAACCAACGGGTGAAACTATCAAAACTGCGGCGATCGGAAAACAGCATATAAGGCTCAGAAACTATCACCCGCGAGCCCATGGGAAGCTTAGTTAAAAAACCGTGCAAAATCGCCACGACAGAAGAATCTAAATCGGAACCTAAAAAATCACGATTGGTAAGATACCAATCATCTAAAGTAAAACATTTATAATTAGAAATTCGTTTGTCATTAAAACCAATTCTGTGAGCGCAACAGTTACGAGTTTTGCACCACTTAGCAAGCCTAGTAGAAGGCTGCTTCCAATCAGGTCTAAGTTGAAATTCAGGAAGAAATAAATCAAAATTAGGCTCAATATTTGCCCATGCAGGACGAATTTCATAGTTATCGCGTTCAGCAGTATTGTAAATTCTAAATCCAGCAACAATAGTCCCGAACTGAATCGGAGATTTAAATTTAAAAAACTGAAAATAAAATTCAGCATAAAATACAACAAAACACAATAATAAAAGGGTACTTACATTAAGTATAAATCCCAGCATTAAACCTTTAATCAACAATTTTTTAATTTTAATCATTTAACTTTACGACTCCATCCAGGACGCCAACCACGACATTCAGAATCAGTCTGCTCAGCTTTCCAATAACCTTTATCCCAACCTGTGACAGATTCTAAATTTTTCCAGTCATTATCAACTAAGCCACGAAAACGATCGCCGTTAACTAAATAATAAGAAATAGCGCGCGATCGTACAAAATCTTTAGGCAAAAAGGGATTGTATTGAATGTCTGGAGGTAAATCGGGCGCATCCTGAGAATAAGCGACTATAAAGCAACCTTTAGAATCCGAAGCATTGCCCCCAGGAGAAGCCCAGAGCACCTGAACCCACACTTTTTTACCGGGTGGACAATTTGGGGAAGAACAAGCAGGATAAGTTTGGAATTGAGGTTGAGGAGGAGGCTGAGGAGGTAAAGGAGCCAGAAGCATAAGTCTATTAAATTCTCGCCCTTGACACTCATTACGAGGAGAACAAATAGTAGAAATGCAAGTAAAACCTTGAATGCCACCACCATCACAAACAACACAAGAACGAGACTCGGGTTGACTAGCACAAGTTGCCTTAGATTGTTGAGCAGAACTTAAAGCAAATGCTTGAGCTTCAAACAAATAGTTTTTATAAGGACCATCAGTGTAAGCTTTAGCTAAAGTTTGCCAAGCTGCAAGAGCTACACGATTAGCATTATCTATAGCCCGCATTTGAGCGCGATAAGCCTCACATTCAGGGGTGCCAGCTCCCGCCCCCCAAAATCCTGTTACAGATACTAAAAGAGCAACTATCGGCAGCCAAATGCTAGCAATACTGCCCAAACCAAATCCGACAAGATAAGCAGCAGTACGAACCGAAAGCAAAGCTACAGAAGTAGCGACTATCGGTGAAGCTTGAGTTACTAAAATCCTCAATCCACCAGCTAATTTTGCAAACCGCAGCAGCATAAATCATTTTCTAGTAAGCTTCCAAGCCTTAACCAAAGCAGCAATTGACATAATAGGAATACCAGTATTGTACATCACCACCGCAGCGTAGCGCAAAATAGGCGAATTAGTTGACTCAATTGCTGCAATCATCAATGCTGGAATCCGAATTGAATCAGGCGACTGCGGCATTAAATTTATAGCAGCAGAAGTCGCGCTAGTTAACAAGCCACCAACACCAGCATTCTTGTTGAACAAACAAGCGTACTGTTCAAGTTCAGCAGGAGTTAAAGCTCGCCGCCAAGTGTTAGCTATCCAATAGGCATCGGGATTAAATGTCGTAGATTCTCCCCTCGAAGACACCAACTCCAAAGGCTTGTTTTCAGCCCTAATATCCCTGGTATAAAAAGACGCACAAAGTCCAGCTAAGTCTGTACCTGTTGGCACGTTGCCCATACCGTAAGCCGCTGAAATCATTTCTTTCGATTCTGTCTGCACCATCTGAAAAGTACACCAAGTGTAAACTGGCGGCGGTGGCGGTGCAGTTGCTAAATAAAATGGCAGTAAAAATTGAATCACTTCAATCACCAAATATAAATTTAATCCCAAGCCCCATAATCACAAAAGGCCGCAGCGCATTGACAATCATTCCAGGCAAACAAATACGATCAAAGTTCAAACCAGAATTGATCTGGAAGCACCCGTCACCGACGGCATTTAAATAAGCCTGCTCCGCAGCGTTGGGCATAGCAATGTCGATCGGAAATTTCTGCACCATCTGAGAACCGAGCGAAACGGGTGCAGGTGAAGCAGGACAAACCAAATTAGAAGCAGTCGCCCCAGAAGTTTGCAGCAATATAAAAAACATCGCTGCAACAGTCACGCCTAAAAATCTAGCATTGGCAATAATGCTGCGGTGGCGCGGCTTCATTCGGAGTTTGCCGGCCGCCAATACCGATCGCATAAATTCATCATATTTCTCGCTACCCATAAATTCCTCCAACATAGCAAAAGTAGCGCTGTGCCGCCAAACAAACGCAACTGAGCGCTCAATATCCAAATGCAACTGCGGCGCGGGAACGCTAACGGGCCCGTATTTGTAACTTTTGAAAAAATCAACATCGCTGCGCGATCGCACAAAATTAATCTGCCCGCAAACTATACCGTTTAGCAGCGCAGGCAAATCAGCAGGAAGCGAATTAGCAATTTGCCGCATAATCCACTCAGCGCGCGATCGCTTAAACTCAACCTCCAACCGATCGCAGTCAACCCCATCTATATTTTTATCGTAAATGCGAACGAAGCGATCGGACTCGCGCGACCCCAAGTAAACAGTTGTACCGGGCCGGTTGCCACCGCGAGTCATAACCCGCCGCACAGTTCGATAGCCGACAAGCAAACCGTCTTCAATAAAACCTTCCCAATAACGTAGCGACAATCTAGGTGACTGAAGCGGAAAATCCAAAGCTATATCAATGCGGTTGGCAATAAACTTGTGCTCGAGCTGAGCGCACAGCAAAAGTGAACGAACAGTTTCAAAAGTCACAGAATCAAAAGCAGAACCGTTTAAATCAACAAAATAACAGTGAAAAACATCAGTTCCACCAGATGGCGCATAGCGAACGCCCATCAAAGAACCTTGAAATTCATAAACCTCGTGCCAAATCTTATTTAAAGCCAATACATTAGTATCGCGCACGTCGGACATCTGCTGCTGTTTCTTTTCAAAAGGCAATTGAATTATCGAACAAAGAGTACGAATTTGTCGGGAGGAAGAACTTTCAAACTGAAACCGCAACCAATGAATTCTAATATTGCGAGGCAAATAATCTTGCTGCATATTATTTAAATATCCTAAAAGGCAAATAAAAAGCAACGCCCGTCAACAGTAAGAATGCAATCAGATTTTTAGGTAAGAAAAAATTCATGAATACCAATAACACTATCCATAAAATAACGCCCACGAAAATATTCCAAGTAATTTTGTAACTATCTTTTGTTTCTTTATCCATACTTTGCCAAATCAACCACTCTCTAGTAATTCGCAGATCTAATCTATTCAATCCCCTGTGACTGGTAGCAGGTAACAAATTCCATAAGAATAAAGTTTGCCGCTGAAAACAGTGAGGCCCAGGAAACGGAATTTCACCCTGCAACTTCCAAGCCACAAACGGAACATTAATCGAAGCTTCAGAAATTCGCTTTTTCTTAAAACGATCGGCTTTGTAGTAAGTGTCTAACATCTGCTCAATTTGAACAAATGTATGTCCGGCTTCAATCAACTCAGAATGCGAAAGCTCTTTAGAGTCTGAATCAATTATACAAGGATAATATCTAAATCCAGATTTTTTATCAAACTTAGAAGTTTCTAAATCTTGCTCCTCAAGCAAGCCAAAACTATCGTAAGTATAAAAAGTCTGAGCATCGTGGCAATTAATTATCCCTTTCCAGTGCTTAGTAGCAAGTACCCAAACTTTCACGGGATTTTTGCGAACTTTAGGGTCTCTAAACCAAACCTCAAACTCCGAGGGTTGAAAAAGATGAACATCTTTAAATAAAAGGCGCTCATTTCTCAACTTGTTATCCCATATAGCAACCCCCTCAGCATAAAGTATATCGGAGCATATTTGATGAATCGAAGAATGGACTTGAGAAGGATATTGAGCTGCATAAACTATATGCTGAGCCCTTTTGCGATTGTTAGCTACTGCATTAAAAGCCTCGGGCGGTAAAGTCCAACTCTGAGCGCTGGGAGCATACAGTCCCATCTCATCCAATAAAATTACTGCATTTTTAATTTGCAAGAATTGAGCAAAATTCTTGTTAACTGAAACATAATAAACAATCCCTTTCGGAATGTTTTCCCAAAGCCAACAAAGGTTATTAACTTTGCAATAATAAGCCAAATTTAACGGGTCGAGGCAAAAGTTAGTTACGAGTTTAAGTTGGTACTTTTCAGCAATTCTCAACCCGTGCTGAAGCATCAGCAAACTTTTACCCCGACCCGGAAGCCCGTAAATAGCAGTAAAGGGCATTAAACCCGGCTCAGAACCATGTTAAGAACTCGAAGAGTCACCATAAATCCCATGGGAGCGAGGGCGACGCCAAAAGCAGCTAAGCCAATACCGTCGATGGCTTTAATCATGTTGATTGCATTTGTCACGCCAGAAGCAATAGAAGCAGCAGCACCCGCAGAAGCATCAGCAGCACCCGTACCAGTACCAGTACCCTGAGCGCTAGAAGGTCCAGCAGTAGCAATCGCACCGCCAACTCCTAAAACGGCTCCACCAACAGCAACAGACTTAGCAGCTTTAGAAGCCTCAAATTTGTAGAACAAATCGTTCAACTTCTGAACTTGCTCGCGATCGATCGTAAAAATATCTGCGGTCATTTTAATTGCTCCTGAATGTGTGGAATCAAACACTGTTCGAGAATGAGGTTTTGAAGATAAAGTACCCCGACCCCAACCGTTAACGACAAGATAAGCAAAGACAACAAAATAGTATTTGCATCAATAATCTTAATCAGTAACGCAAGGTACTTGTCAATGGTGGCCACCACCGCATCTATAGGTTCTTTAACATTCATAATTTAACTTAATCCAAAAAACGTTTGGCAAGAACTATAAAGGCATGGGTGGAAGTAGCGGCAAGGGCAGCTTTCATAGCCCAATCCATAGAATACTGAATTACTGGCTTAATGTCTTCCTTGATAAAATTCATAGCCTCAACAGCGCCCGGTACAGTAGCAATATGCACTGAAAGTAAAAAAGCCAACATTTATTAAGACCTCATGCGAATCGCAATTCCAAAAGCAGCAGCAATCGCCATGCTACCAAAATGGTCTGCTATAAAATCTTGAGTGGTACTTTTCATATCAGATGCAAAACTTTCTGGACTGCCCAGCAAACTTTGCATATTTGCCACGGCTTGAGCGCCAGTTATGCGATCGGTTGCTATTGCAGAGCTGAAAGAATTGCCCAATAGCCAAAACAAACTACAAAGAAAAGCACAATATGCGGGAGCACGCTGAGCAAAACAGTTAGCAAATCGATATCGGGCGTCATTGTTCATACTAAAAATCAACAAACAGTCGAACAACTCGAAGAATTAGCGCTAAACAAAAAAACTGAGTTAGCAAAATAAAAAGGTTCGACCAGATAAACGACACTATCAAAGGGATTAAATCAGAATTACTGGTTGCTGTTGCTAGTATCTTCATGTTCCTCCTCTTCATAAGATGGAGTAGTTTTTTTCATGCGCTTCCAGTGTCCCTTTGTTATTGAAAATTGAGCAAAAAATTCCTTCGCAACATCGTTAACATTATCGCCAGCAGCTTTAAGTGAAGCATCCCAGTAAGGAGTTACCGTTCCGCCCATATTCATCGCAGCCGGCTTAGCAGAAAGAAGGAGCCAATAAAATTCGCCCTCTATCAAAAAACTTGTATTGAGCGAAGGAACAATGGAAGCTTTACAGTTGTAAGGATTGGGTACACCAGACGCTACCATATTAAGCGGACTTTCAATAGAAGTGCTATTGTCAAACTTGGTCAGCGGCATCGGGCTAGTCTGAAGGTAAGGCAAAAACAGAAAAGCTTTAACATTACCAGATTGATTTGCTTCAGCACCACCCCAGCGACCCCAAGTCAAAAATAAGGGAAATCCAGCAACGTTAGTCGTTTTCATTCCTGCAGAAGCAGCACGAGCCTCTGGAGTTTGAACCAAACTAAACATTTTATCTAACAGTTCGCGACCGTCATTACTTATTGACATCTATTTTTTCCGCTGGTTGTATTTTTACCACAACTTATCCGACGAACTTTAACGAGCAGGCTGCGAAGCAGGTTTAGGAGTAACTGCAGGAGCAGGAACCGGAACAATTGTCGTTGTTGGCGGCGGAGGCGGAATCGATCGGGGTGCCGCTTTTCATTCCTGCAGAAGCAGCACGAGTCTCTGGAGTTTGAACCAAACTAAACATTTTATCTAACAGTTCGCGACCGTCGTTACTTATTGCCATCTATTTTTTCCGCTGGTTGTATTTTTCCCACAACTTATCCGACCAACTTTGACGAGCAGGCTGCGAAGCAGGTTTAGGAGTAACTGCAGGAGCAGGAACCGGAACAATTGTCGTTGTTGGCGGCGGAGGCGGAATCGATCGGGGTGCCGCCAAATCAATAAATTTAAGGTAAATCAATTATAAATATTAGACAACAGTATTATCGCGTATCTTTTTTATTACCAATTTTACAAAAATTTAAGGTTGCGTTTTAAAAATAAATTGTATAAAGTTGTAAAATCACAATCTAAAATGAAACTGTATGACTTATATGAGCACAGTTGACATACTTTTGCTTAAAATACTCAACAAAAAAACTTGCGGTAAAAGCATCAGAGAAATTCAAAACGAGCTCAGAACAGTAAATATCAACCTTTGTCAAAGAGGGATATATCAGCGGTTAGAGCGAATGAAAGAACGCCAGCTTGTTGCAAGAAAGTGGGAAAAAAAAACTAGGTTGTATGCGATTTTAGACGCGGGAAAATTTAAGTTAGTCATATTTCAGGAACAATTAAGAGCATGAGTCAAAATCAAATTAAGTGGCTGGCAACAATATTAATGTTTGTCAATCACGTTGGAATTTTAATTGAAGTAGAACCGCTAATAATTATCGGTAGACTGAGTTTTCCGCTATTTGCATGGGTTTTTGCTCAAAATTGGCAAAGACAAGGCGAAAAAGAAAGCTTAATAAATAGACTGTTGTTATTTGGAATAATTTCACAAATTCCATATATATTGCTATTTAACAAATCGCAAGTAAATATAATGTTTAGTTTTGCTGCTGTCGCAATCGCATTTCAATATATCCACAAATTCGATCGCAAAATCTCAATACTAACAATCAGCTTAATTAGCGTACAAATTCTAAAAATAGACTACGGCTGGTATGCAATAGCATGCTCAGTAATGATGGTGGGTTTCAAAAACAACAGGCTTTGGTGGATAGGGTGGACTGCAACAAATATAATTTATACAATTACCACTGGGTGCTGGTATCAAATTTTTGCAACGCTCGCACCATTAATTTTGACACATCACAATCCAAAATGCGATCGCAAACCAAACGCAATCGAAAAAAAATTTTTCTACTATTTCTATCCAATCCACATGATTGGACTAGCCGCACTGCGAGCAATCATCTAAATATTCCTCACTTAAAAATCTCAAACCGCTATGAAATGTCAAATCCAATTGTTAGCCACTAGCATAATTTTATTCCTAACAGGATGCTCGCAGCCCGAAATAACGTCCGGGCAAACTTTGCCCGTCTCAGCAAAAACTCAAATAAATAACCAAATAATCGAACTTGAAGTTGCCAAAACACCAAAAGAGAAAGCTACAGGCTTAATGTACAGAACTTCTTTAGAAAGTAACAGAGGAATGCTGTTTGAATTTAAGCCAGCTCAAAAACTAAACTTTTGGATGAAAAACTGCAAAATTCCTTTAGACATGATTTTCTTACGAGATGAGGTAGTCGAAACTGTTTCAGCAGACAATCCACCCTGTACTACCAATCCTTGCCCCAACTACGCACCCAACAAACCTATCGATCGAGTAATCGAACTA
>NZ_JAEQCI010000192.1:0-6740 GCF_020738565.1 Microcoleus sp. PH2017_12_PCY_D_A
CGGTTGGCGGCATGACGATTAATTCTCCGTTGGCGTTGCGTTCTAGTTTCAATTCTGGGTGTTCTTCGCACAGTTGATAAAACTGTTCGGAAGTTAGTTGGACAACGGAATTGAGATTTAAGGTGATAGCAGTCATTGTTATTTACCTGCTGTGTGTATGAACTAAATTAAGAACTAAAAATGGGATGATTCATTTTTAATTCTTAATTCTTAACTTCTAATTCTACTGCAATTGTTGGAGGCGCTTGAGGGCGTCTTGATATGCAGTTGTTCTGCCGCCTTGCTTGTAAAGTTCTGCTGCTTTTTGAAAGTCGGCAATTGCTTTGGGTTTTTCTTCTGTTGTCAGGTAAGCTAAAGCTCGGTTGTAGTAGGCGTCGGCAAAACCGGGATTGGCATCGATCGCCAGCGTGTATGCTTGAATAGCGGTGGAACCGCGGGTGGGTTCGGGTTGGGGCAAGCTGGCGGTAATGAAAGTACGGGCATTGCCGATATTAAAATGCAATTCTGGGCTGTATTTAGGATTGAAAGCGAGTGCTCTGTTGAAATCGGCGATCGCCTCCCAAGCCTCTCCCCGATCTAAGCGCGAAAGCCCTCGAAAATAATACGCTTGGGCATCTTGCGGATTTGCGGTGGATACCGGGCCGCTAGTTGTGGGAGTATTGTCTACTTTTAACTCGGATTTGTTGATTCCCGCAGCCGCTAACTTGGCGATAAATGTATTAATGGGAACTGCTGCATTAAATCCAGTTTTAATTGGTGCGACTTCGCCGGAACTGATTTGGGCAAAACCGAATTCGCCTTGTCCGTGCAAACCGATGACTCGGCCTTCGGAGTCAAAAACTGGCCCGCCGCTCATGCCGCTCCAAGTGACGGCTTGATACCGCAAAGTGTAACCTTCCCGGCGATCGCGCGGGCGGCTGGTAACGAGTCCGGGAGACATTTCGGGTTCTCGTTCGGCGCCGAAGAGTCCGCCCGTAGCGGGATAGCCGTAAACGAAGATTTGAGTGCCGATGACGGCTTTGTCGGAATCGGCGATCGTCGCCACTGGATATTCTTCGGGACTTTCAAATTTTACTACTGCTAAATCCGGATCTGTTGGGGCTGTTTGCAAGCGGGTGACGGCGGTGGCTGGATAGTTTTTGCCCGCCGACGTGCGAACTGTGTATTTCACGTCTGCTTTTTCTACGACGTGATTGACTGTTAAAACTGTGTAACTTTTGCCGTTTTTGGCAATAATTACCCCGGAACCGTCTCCGAGGGAACTATTGATTTGTACTGTCAGCGGCCCGGCGATGCTGGCTACTTCTTGGGGAGTTTTGGCGATCGCCGGTTGGCTGATGACGATGGTTAAGGCTGCGGTGGTTCCTGCTAGCAAGGTGCTTAAGGTGTCATAACGAGAAAAATTCATATTCATGGCTGTTGCTAATTTGTAGTTGGGTATGGGAGTTCGCTGCTGGCGGTGGTTTGGGCTTTTTGGGTTTTTAGTTTGATTAATGTTTTGACGCGATCGGCGATCGGCTTTGTTCTTTACTGATAATTTTACTCGCTATTTTGTTCCGCGATTCCCTATCTCGACACTCAGTGGTAGGGTGCGCACTGCGCACCTTCCTAATCTCAACGTATGTTCCCCAACTTACTTGTTAATAAAACGCAACAATACCTGACTCGAATTCGGTGCTTAATTCTTCCTTAGTCATCGTTCCCCGTGCGACTTGCATGACTAAATCATAAGCTCGATCGTCCGTCAAATTCAGCGTGAACCATTCAAACGCAAAAAGGTATCTGCCACGGCAAAAGCGGTTCTCTTATTACCATCAATAAATGGATGATTCATTGCTAGGTGATAGAGATAGGCGGCTGCTTGTTCGCTAATTGTTGGATGCAAAAGTTGACCGCCAAAAGTTGCTTGAGGCTGAGCCAACGCTGACTCTAACAAGCCTTCATCTCTAACGCCGGAAGTGCCGCCAAAGCTAGAAATTTGGTCTTCATGAAGTTCTAGAACTTCATCTAGGGAGATAAATCTAGGAGTTTGCAAGGCGACGGTAAACCTCCTCTCGTTCTTTTTTAGATGCTAGATAAGCGTTCCAAACATCACTTTTATCGGATTTTTCAGGATGTTTTGCTTTGAGGGCTAGTACAAACTCAAGCACTTCTTTTAACATCGGTTCGGGTACTTGGTCAATTTCTTGCAGAAGTTGGTCTTTTGCGGTCATGTTTTCTCCTAGTTATTTTACAACCATTTTATCCTAATTCATCAAATTATTGCGACCTATAGATTAACTGGTTCCAAAGCTCTGCCTTGGAACCGAGATCCAGAGGCTCTGCCTCGGCCCGAAAAAATGAAAACGGCGGTTGAAACCGCGTCTATACAAACGAAGTCTGCCTCCGCAGACTGAAGAGGAAAGTTATAAATTTTGATGTTTTGTTGCCCATTGGACGATCGCCTCAGTCAACCCATCTAACGTATATTCTGTCGCTTCTAGGTCTAACTTGCCCAATAAATTCTGGCAGCTTTTGGAGGTTTCCGGGCCGATGGATGCGATGCAAATGCTTTCTAGCCAATCCTCAGACAAGGAAAATTCGGGAGTTGTTTCGATCAGGTGGCAAAAGTTGTGTACGGTTTTGGAACTGGCAAAGGTTATGATATCTACGGCTTGATTCTGGAGTGCGTCTAGGGCGATCGGATCGATTGTTTCGGGACAGCAAGATTGGTAAGCTGGTGCTTCGATTACTTGCGCTCCTTTGGCGGTGAATTCTTTGACTAAAACTTCTCTCCCGCCGCTTTCTACTCGGGGAAATAAGATTTTGCAGTTTTGCAAGTTGTCGGGAAAGTTTTCGACTAGGGAATCGGCGACAAAGTTGGGTGGAATAAAGTCTGGTTGTAGCGAGTGCGATCGCAAACTTTCTGCTGTCTTTTTCCCAACTACTGCTATTTTAATGCCAAACAAGCTCCGCGCGTCTTTGCCTTTTGCTTGCAATCGCTGAAAAAACCAGTCTACGGCGTTGTGGGAAGTGAGAATTAACCAGTGAAAGCTTGACAATTGGCCGATCGCGCTATCCAACGGTTCCCAACTCGAAGGGGCGCCAATTACCAAGGCTGGCATTTCGATCGCGCGGGCTCCTAGTTGCTGGAGCCGATCGCTAAATTGACCTGACTGAGAAGCTGCGCGGGTGACTAAAATCGTTTTTCCGGCTAGCGGTTGGCTGTGGTTAGCGGTGACAGGTGTATGGCTCATGTTTGTGCTTTCGGGCTGGATTAAAAATTCGCGCAATCTGACTACTTCGCCAATGACCATGACGCAAGGCGATAGAGATTCACCTGTTGTTTGCTGTACAATATCGGAGAGTGTTCCGATCCAGATTTGCTGTTCGGGGCGGCCGCAATCTCGGATAATGGCGATCGCAGTTTCGGGCGATCGTCCGTGTTTTTGCAATTGCCAAATTATCTCATTTAAATTGCGTCCTGCCATCAATATTACCAAAGTTTCTATCCGCACCAAAGCTTGCCATTCTAGCGCATCCGGTTCGTGGGCGCTCATCACAGCAAAACAGCGGCTCATCACCGGATCTGTGAGGGGAATTCCTGCTAGTAAAGGTGCGGCCAAGGCTGAAGAAATTCCCGGCACGACTTCAAACTCGCACCCGGCTGTTATCAATGCTTGAATCTCGGAACTGGAGCGACCAAAAATAAACGGATCGCCGCTTTTAAGTCTCACTACTTGTTTGCCTAGTTGGCAGTGTTCTACCAGCAAGCGGTTAATTTCTTGCTGCTGGGCGGAAGGTTTGCCGCCGCGTTTCCCGACTTCTATTTTCCGACAAGTTGCTGGGATTAATTCGAGCTGCGGGATGTCGATGAGGGCGTCGTAGATTAAGACTTCGGCTTGGGAGAGCAGTTTTTGCGATCGCATTGTCATCAAGTTACAATCTCCGGGCCCCCCACCGACTAGATAAACTTTTCCTTTTGAGTTTTTCATAAGTCATCCTCGATAGTATAATTTGATTAATATTGCTACTCTATAGTAAGGTGCGCAATGCGCACCCTACAGTATAGTCAGCATTTTATTTTAGAATACAAGCTATTTATGCAGATTATCACCATCACGGCCGCCGATGCAAATTACTTTGAACTGGTGCGAGGTACTATTTTATCGGTGCGGGAAAAACCAGAGGGCGCTAATGTGGCGATCGGCTTTTTCGATCTCGGCTGCACTCCCGAACAGTTGCAGTGGCTGGAAACACAAGTTAATATCATTCAAAAACCCGATTGGGAATTCAACTTTCCCGGCAAAAATGAAGCGCCTCACTATCTCAAAGGACTTTTAGCCCGTCCGTTTCTGCGCCGTTACTTCCCCAAGTTTGACATCTATCTGTGGATAGATGCTGATGCTTGGGTGCAGGATTGGCAAGCTGTGGAATTATTCGTAAAAGGCGCTGCAAAACGGGGTTTGGCAGTTGTTCCCGAATTAGATAGAGGCTATTATTTAGCTTACGGCAAATTGCCTTGGTACTGGGAATTTGTTTATCGCGATTATCAAGCCGCTTTTGGGGAAGAAGTTGCCAAACAGTTGCACAGCTATCCAACTATCAATGCAGGTATCTTTGCCCTGCACAAAGATGCGCCGCATTGGGAACTTTGGGCCCAATATCTGGATGAGGGATTGCAGCGGCACGTTTCTTTGATGACTGACCAAATAGCCTTAAATCGGCTGGTTTACGGTACTGAAATGTTCGATCGCACGGAGATGCTGCCGGCGGGCTGCAACTGGAGTTGCAACTTCGGTTTGCCCGTCTGGGACAAGCAGCAAGCTTGTTTTGTGGAGCCGTATTTGCCGCACGGGGCGATCGGCATTCTGCACATCACCGGTCACAAGCACGACTTAGTAAAAATAGCAACAACCGACGGCAATCAAATAGAAATTAGTCTCCGCTACCAACCGATCCAACAGCCAGTATCCCCACAATTAAAATCAGTACAACCACAATCTGAAATCACAAACAATACTTTGTTACCCACCGGAGATTACGTCTCGCCCGGACTAAAAAATATTCTCCCCGATGCGTACTTTCCCAACATGATTGTGGGCGATACTAATACTTGTCCGTGGCCGTATCTGCGCCGGGAAATCAAGCACAATTGGTATGTCGATCGCCGTGCTAGTTCAGTCGGATTTCTCAGCCGCGACGAAGCACACATCCTTTACAATACAGCCCTGCAATTTGCAGGTAAAAAAGCCTTAGAAATCGGCTGCTGGCTGGGTTGGTCTGCTTGTCATTTAGCCCTCGCCGGAGTTGAGTTAGATGTCGTCGATCCGCTCTTAGAAAGAGAAGATATTAGACAAAGCGCGATCGATTCAATTCAAGGCGCTCTCAATGCCTCTGGCGTGCAAACTTCCGTGACACTAATACCCGGTTACAGCCCTCAGAGAGTAGAGCAATTAGCAAAGGATTTGAACCGCAAATGGTCGTTAATTTTTATTGACGGAGAACACGAAGGTGATGGGCCGTTAAATGATGCGATCGCCTGCGAAAAATTGGCAGAAGAAGATGCAATAATTTTATTTCACGATTTAGCTGCTCCCGCTGTGGCTAAGGGTTTGGATTACTTGAAACAAAAGGGATGGCAAACGGTAATATATCAAACAATGCAAATTATGGGGGCTGCTTGGCGGGGGAATGTCGAGCCTGTAAAACATCAACCAGATCCCAATATTTCATGGAATTTGCCAGCTCATTTGCACGGTTATTCAGTCAGCGGTATTTCAGTTAAAAAAGAGTTTACAAAACTGAAATTGCCAGCCCTACAACAGGAAAATTGGCAGACACTTATTGACAGCAGCAAATCGTCAGTGCAAACTTTTCCTGCAAACTTTAAAAATATCTTGTCAATTGTGCGCCCCTACACGCTGCTTAGCGAATCGAGACTATTTTCTCTGTATTGTTTGACCAAGCAAATATGTGTGGAAGATTTGCCGGGAAATTTTGTAGAATGCGGAACTTGTAAAGGCGGTTCAGCGGCGTTAATCGCATTTGTAATTAAACATTACAGCCGCCGTCCGAGAGTGCTGTATGCTTTTGATACGTTTGAAGGAATGCCCGCACCTACTGAGATTGATAAACCTCAGGGAATACCTGGAAATCTCACCAATTTTGGCGAAGGAACTCTCCAAGCTGCAATTAGTGAAAATTTGGATAAAATCTGTGAATTGCTGCAAGTTACAGATATTGTTGTACCGGTTAAGGGATTATTCGCCGAGACTTTACCCAAATACAAGTCAGCCATAGGAAGTATTGCATTTCTGCACGCTGATGGAGATTGGTACGAGTCAACAATGGATATATTTAATACGCTTTATGACAGCGTTATTGCTAGCGGTCTTATTCAAATAGATGATTACGGACACTGGGAGGGTTGCAAGCAAGCAATACATGATTTTGAGAGGATGAAAGGCGAGTCATTTTCTCTGCATACTATTGATGAAACAGGAGTGTGGTTTCAAAAGTTGAAGTAATATTAAGTCCAGGTTCGTAGTGAGGACTTTAGTCCTCTCTCTGGGATGAAGAAGGACTGAAGTCCGAACGATCAAACCAGGTTCGTAGTGAGGACTTTAGTCCTTCTTCATCCTATTATCTAAAGCTCCCTAATAACCCACATTCCGCAGATGTGGGTCGGATTTTTTTATCAGTTGTGAAAACTTGGAAGCCAAACGCTTTTGGGCTGAAATTATGCAGTGTTAGCCTTA
>NZ_JAEQCI010000193.1:0-6676 GCF_020738565.1 Microcoleus sp. PH2017_12_PCY_D_A
CTACTATGGCGGAATCTAATAGAGAAATTGCCAGCTAATAAAAGTTTGGTTGTTGACGTTCTGTAAGGGTGGATTGCCGGGGTAATTCCCGGTTTTTTTATTGAGCGATCGCTTTAATCGAATCATGCACATACCTCGATTCTCGTAAGTTTGTTACGTCATTCGATTCTAAGTTTGTTACGTCCAGACCGGGAACCGTGGGGAGGGAACAGTCAATAAAAAACCCGCCGGGCTAGGGCGGGTTAGGTGTAGAGAGTAGGGAGCTAAAGTAGGGACTTACTCTAGGGAATAAGAGGACAGAGGGAAAATGGACAAAAAAACACCCCCTGGTTAGAGGGGGTAGGGTTCTTACTTAGACTTCTGTTAGCCCCACCGACTCGCTTACTCCTAAGTAGTGTCTGAGGATAACGTCAACGCTATTACCGCAAGCGGTTGCTATATGGAGTAATGCGTTGTTATTGTGAGCATTAGCGTGTGCTGTAAGCGTAATGTACGTATGCCGGGTGTGATAAGGACTTAAGTATCCCGATATCTTACCTTTTTCGACTAACTGAGTGACTACACCGGGCGTATAGTATCTTTTTCGAGTTCCATCTGCTAGAATTTTTGAACTTTTTTTCCCTAGCCACGCATCCGATACCGCCGAAATATGAAGATATCGCCCGTGACTACCAGGGAAAATTAATGTACTAACAGTGGTGATTTTCGACTCCAATAACAACTCTCTCAATCGAGAATTTTCGCTAAAATAAAACAAGCGCGCTTCACCTGTTTTGGTTTCTTTGACTTTTCTTGTTGACGAACCCAAGGACTTGCTAAACCTGATTGTGTTTCTTGTGAGGTCAATATCGCTCCATGTAAGCGATAGAGCTTCTGATGTTCTACATCCTGTTAAAAAGTAGAATTCAAACAAGGGTGCTAATTTTTTAGTAGCAATTCGTTCGGATTCGTAGAAAGCCTTAATGATAGTATCACGTTCATCTTTCGTGAAAGCACGGCGGTCAAGCTCAAGCGATTTTTCATCTTGTACCTCATGCCATTCTTTTTCCTCGCCGTTTACTATTTTGCTAGCGTATTTTTGCTGTGTTGTGGTAATAGGTGTAACGTACTTCCCGGTATTAAAAGGATTTTCAGTAACTGAATTCACTATCAAACCTTTCGATTTACAGAATTCAAAAGCTTCATTGAGGCAAGTTACTAAGTATCTTTTTGCACTTAGGGTAATAGCATCAATCCCTGACTGAATCTCGAGTTTTTTGTCACAAGTAAGTATTGATAGATTGTTATTTCCCTGATGATGTTTGTGGTCGCTAGCAACCCAAACAAGCCCTTTGAGTGCGTTAGAGAATCCACGGAAATTTTCTTTAAACGTTGTCTCTTCGACAACAGTCTTTTTCCATTCGAGGTACGCATCCCACATCTCCCCGACGGTGATTTCGGGCGTAGCCTGTACTGCACCAGGTAGTTGCAGTACATCAGCTAATTTGGTGTACTTACCACCTAATAAACCTGCTAAACCGTACTTTTCAAGGGTGCGGTCAAACAGTTTGTCCCATTCAGGATGGTCTAAATCTGCTTCCATCTGGGATGCTATTAGCTCTGCTCGCTTACAGTCATCAGGGTTGCTTGCACTGAAGCCTGCTTTGCCTAAATACAGGTATTTAGGCTTGCCCTTGAGTGATTTACCATCCATCAATTCCCAGAGGGGTGTATGCCGCTTAGGAAACGATAGGCGAATACTGCCCTTATCGATTGCAACTTTAACATCACAAGCGGCTTGAGCTTTATTTCTAGCGTACATAGCTTGTTTCTCCTGAAACTATTGATTTGTCAAGGTTCTGTGGTTTCTAGAGTTTTTCTAGACATGGTCTAGATTTTCTCATTTACCAAAGCAAGGGCTTGAAGTAAGGACTTGCTTTTAATGAGCATAGCATAGGTTTCGTCAAAAGTGTTAATCTTTGACGAAGCTACTTCTAGTTTGGATTATGAGTCGGAGCGATCGATCCAGCTAGCCATGCAGAACATCTTAGGTACGCGCACCACCATAATTATCGCCCACCGCCTGAGTACAATTCGCGAAGCCGATGCGATCGTCGTACTCGACGGCGGTAAAATCGTCGAAGTTGGCAGCCACGACGAACTCTTGAACCAAAAAGGCATTTACCGCCGCCTGCACTCCCTGCAAGAAACCGGCGAATTAATTAAGTAGGAATTTCCGCTGAGCCCAGACTTCGGGTTCTATAAGAATCCTAGACGCAGAGGTGGCCAGAAACCGGGTTTTTACCAAAATAGTCGTTGTAACCCTCAGATTCGGTAAAAAACCCGGTTTCTTGTAAAGTTCGTAGTGCGGACTTCAGTCCGCAAGGTTCGTAGTGCGGACTTCAGTCCGCAAGGTTCGTAGTGCGGACTTCAGTCCGCAAGGTTCGTAGTGCGGACTTCAGTCCGCTTCCCGGCAGAGGACTTGCACGCGCGAACTGTTTTTGTTATTGTAATCGACCGGACACGATATAACTTATCGGTTCAGCTTTTAATGATTAGACTTTCAAATGTCATGTTGCAAAAAAAGAAGAATCTGCTAGGATGTTTAACTGTGGGTACAAATGGGTCGGTGCCCGAGCGGTTAATGGGGGCGGACTGTAAATCCGCTGGCTACGCCTACGCTGGTTCAAATCCAGCCCGGCCCACCACAATTCACATAAAAGTTAAAAGTTGAAAATTAAAAGTCAAACATTTTAATTTAGCATTTTTAATCTTTTATGCCCGTGTAACTCAGGGGTAGAGTACCTCCTTGGTAAGGAGGAAGTCGCGAGTTCAAATCTCGCCACGGGCTTAGCTTTTAAATCATTATGGGTTAGCCATTTAAGAATCTCAGTTAATTAACGATTAGCGATTTCCACTCATATTCCACTCATCTCGTATTTAAGTCTACAAAAAAAGCGCATAAAGTCCCATAATCCTAAGGTTTATCTCCCGTAACTTTAGTTTGCTCCGAGTTTTTTTTGTGTAGCCTACCGATCGATCCCTGACTCAGACCCCGGACAATCGCGGGCGGAGTTAGGGTTTTTTAAAGGCGAACCGGGAGGAAGATTTGCCGCCGTTTTTTCAACAGGGGCGATCGACCTTTAGAAGTGCCCAAACAACCAGAAATCAGCGTTTAAAAGTCATTAAGTACAAAAAAAGTATTCATTTCGGACAATAGACAACTATATAGCCTAGCGAAACCCCATATTTGAAAGCTTGGCTTAGCCCGTGACTTGTAAATCCCAGGCTAAGCCAAGTTACGATGAGAATTATTAGTTTTTGTCGCTCTTGGCTAATCAGGCAATTTTTGCCCGTGATGCCCTAGCTATCTTAGGAAAGGAAGCGGTACGCCCCGCCCCGCTTCCGAACCGTCGCCAAGACAAAAATGCTTGATTGGGAACCTGTCTGCGGGGATGAGGTATTCAGCGGGAGTTGTTAAATATGAGTTTATCTTTTAAGCAGTTGACCCTTTATGTCACTTTGCTGTCTGTTGGGGGAGGCATCGGCTGGTTGGGGAATCGCTATCTACAAGGCTCAAACAATCTAGAAACCGGATCTGTTTTGCCCGTGGTGCGCCAGCAAATCCCCTCCTATGTGTCTCCTCCCGTTCAGGAAAATCGCGCAGTCGATCGCAGCAATCCCAATTTTATTGCTGAAGCAGCCGAAAAAGTCGGCCCGGCTGTAGTCCGGATTGACGCATCGACTAAGGTGACAAATCAAGTCCCCGAAGCTTTCAACAATCCTTTGTTTCGCCGGTTTTTTGGGGACAATTTGCCCAAGCAGGAAGAACGAGTCAGGCGCGGTACTGGTTCGGGGTTTATTCTCACTGCTGACGGCCGCATCGTGACTAATGCTCACGTTGTCTCCGGGACGGATACTGTGAAGGTGACGCTCAAAGACGGCCGCGAATTTGAGGGTAAGGTGCAGGGCGTCGATCCGCTGACGGATGTTGCTGTGGTGAAAATTAATGCCAAGGAACTGCCGCAGGTGGCTTTGGGCCGATCGGACAATATTGTACCGGGACAGTGGGCGATCGCGATCGGCAATCCTTTAGGTCTCGACAATACCGTAACTGTGGGCATTATCAGCGCCACCGGTAGAACCAGTTCCCAAGTAGGCATCCCCGACAAGCGAGTCCGGTTCATCCAAACCGACGCCGCCATCAACCCCGGCAATTCCGGCGGCCCGCTACTGAACGACCAAGGCGAAGTAATTGGCATCAATACCGCCATCCGCGCCGACGCTCAAGGCTTGGGATTTGCAATTCCGATCGAAACCGCCAAACGAGTTTCCGATCAGTTATTCGCCAAAGGAAAAGCCGAACATCCCTATCTCGGCATTCAAATGATCGGCTTGACTCCCGCCACCAAGGCAGAAGTCAACAAACAGCTCGATAATAAAATTACGATCGATAAAGGCGTAGCCGTGACCCGAGTCGTGGAAAATTCCCCCGCCAGACAAGCCGACTTGCGCGCCGGAGATGTCATTCAAAAAATTGACGGAATTGCGGTCAACACTCCCGGGGACGTGCAAGAACGGGTGGAAAACACGAATGTCGGCAAAGAACTCGAAGTGGAAATTAACCGTTTCGGTCAAGTTCAGAAAATTAAAGTACGTCCGGGTGCTTTTCCCATATCGGGGAGTCCAACAGGTGGTTAAGTTCAAGCGGTGGAGATGAAAAATAAATCTAATGCTGGATAGTCCTAGACGCAGAAACCGGGTTTTTTTATCAAAATCCTCCCTGTATCGCGAGGAATTTAGGATTAAAAACCCGGTCTCTTAATTCGCTGTCCGTCCAGGAATGTTTATTTTTTTAACAAGTTTCATCTTTCTGGCTTGCCAAACCCGTCGCTCTTTTTACTTGTCTTTGGTAGGGTTTGGTTTAATTGAACTCGTGCTTGCTAAATTTTCTTCTAGGTACATCCTCTGCTCCATTTGTCTGAGAAAATAGCCCGTCATCATCGCTGAAGCTAGCAAATTTGCTAAGTTTTCGCGGTCTGTGGTAATTTGGACGTTAAAATTGTCTGAAGGCAAGACACCGACAAGTCCTTGAACGTTGTGAGTGATAATTTCTTTGATTTCTGGGCTGGCGGACTTGGCGATGCGGGCTAGAACCTCCGGGGATTGGTGTTGGAGGTACTTCAGAAGTGGGTTTACTGCGGTTTGTTGGGCATTGGAATTGTCAAAGTCAGGGTGAAAAACCATTGGGCGATTCTTAATTTCTGGCTTGCTACATTCTACCAGAAACAATGCGGAAGAGAGCCTCTGCCTTTAAAGGAGAGGGTGAAACGTGACCTCCGAGTGTTTTAACCCGTCGTTTATCTTTTTTCCGGCATACCTCTACTAAATCGTGTATGATTTAGTAGGAGGCGATTAAACGATGTTAACGCTCACTTACGAGTACAAGGCGCTGCCTACAAATGAGCAAATTCAGCTAATCGAACACACTTTAACCCTGTGTCGGAAAGTGTGGAATTTTGCTCTGAGAGAACGCAAAGATTGGCTTAACTCTCGCAAGTCTTCTGTTAATGCTTGTTCTGTCGTCTCTGAATACATCATGCCAGTAGACATACCTTATCCAAATTGGGCAATACAATGCAAGTCGCTTACTGCTGCAAAAGAGCAATTTCCTGAATTAAAAACAGTTAATGCTCAAGTATTGCAACAGGTTTTGAGGAAATTGGAAACCGCTTTTGTGGACATGACTCGCAAAAAGATGGGTTTTCCACGATTCAAAAACAGGTACAGGATGCGTTCGTTTGTGTATCCGCAATTAGGGAAAGGTCAACTTTCGCGGGGCAATCAAATCAAGCTGCCTCAATTAGGATGGTTGGAATATGTCAAATCGCGAGAAATTCCAGATGGATTTGCTGTCAAACAAGCTCGGATTGTTCGCAAAGCGTCTGGATATTTTGTGATGTTGATCCTAGAGTGTGATGTCAGCGTACCAAATCCCGTGCCATCGGGTCATCCGGTTGGCATAGACTTGGGACTTGACAAATTTGCAGCAACTTCTGACGGTGAATTGATTGAACGTCCTCGATTTTTGAAGACACTGCATCGCAAGCTGAAATTGCTGCAACGCAGGTTAAAGCACAAAAAGAAAGGCTCAAACAACCGCCATAAACTTACCCGGAAAATTGCTCGACTTCACCAACGAATTGCAGACACCCGCAAAGACTGGCATTTTAAATTAGCTCATAAACTTTGCAATGATGCTGGGATGGTGTTTGTTGAGGACATTGATTTTAGGGTGTTGGCAAAAGGAATGTTGGGCAAGCACACCTTAGATGCTGGTTTTGGGCAATTTGTCTCAATTTTGCAATGGGTGTGTTGGAAGCGCGGCGTATATTTCGATGAAGTAAACAAAAATTACACGTCGCAAGTTTGCCCGAGCTGCGACACTCACACTGGCAAGAAAGATTTAAGCAACAGGATTCATTCTTGTCCCCATTGTGGATACATCACACATCGAGATGTTGCTGCGGCACAAATCATCCGCAATCGTGGTTTAGTTCAACTGTCTGAGGTGGGACGCGTCTTGGACATTAAAGAAAGGCGTTGCTGAATCAAGATATGAATGCCCCAGGAATGGGAATATCATCAAATTTTAAGTAATGTATTAATAACTTAATAGAATGCTTGAGCATTTCCT
>NZ_JAEQCI010000194.1:0-7856 GCF_020738565.1 Microcoleus sp. PH2017_12_PCY_D_A
TAACTTGGGTATGGAAGTAATGCACGAGCGCAACGCTCACAACTTCCCTCTCGATTTGGCTGCTGCTGACACCACTCCTGTGGCTTTGGTTGCTCCTTCTATCAATGGCTAAGTTTTAGCTATCGATAACAAAAAGCGCTCCTAGAAATAGGGGCGCTTTTTGTTTGGGGAAAATTATCTTTATCAGGTTCGTAGTGAGGACTTTAGTCCTCTGATTTGGATGAGGACTGAAGTCCTCACTACGAACGAAAACGAATTTGATTGTGGTTGTTATGGCGGACAGAATATAATTAATGACTAATAATTAGGTGGATGGAAATAAATCGGGCTGCGGGGTGGGCTCCCGCTTCTTCTCAATATACTGCTGGTGGTAATCCTCTGCCATATAAAATTCACCAGCGGGTTTGATTTCGGTGGCAATATCTTTGTCGTATTTACCGGAATTTTGCAATTTTTGTTTGGAGGCGCGGGCGGCTTTTTCTTGTTCCCAATTGTGATAAAAAATGACTGACCTGTACTGTTCGCCTCTGTCCGGGCCTTGGCGATTGATTTGGGTTGGGTCGTGACAGTTCCAAAATACGTCCAGCAGTGTTTCGTAACTCACGATCGATCGATCGTACTCCAAGAGCACTGCTTCAGCGTGACCGGTAACTCGGGCGCAGACATCGAGGTAGCAGGGATTGGGCCAGTGACCTCCTGTGTAGCCCGCAGCAGTTGAGATGACACCCGCAACGGCGCGAAACTTGTGTTCGACTCCCCAAAAACAACCGGCGGCAAATGTGGCTTTTTCCATTGTGTTAAGTAGAAGGAAGTTCGGCAACGGATTCTGTAACGGATGTAACGGATGTAACGGATTTCAGCAAGAAAACAGAAGAAAAAGATACATCTAAGTCGGAATAAGACATACAAAGCAAGCTTTTTAGCGAGCCTTTTATATTTAATTAGATGGATTTACTTACTCATGCTATTGCAATAAAAATTTGCACTGTTATTATGCTTGACAGATTCCCATTAGTGTGCATTCCCAGACTAATCGCGGCTGTACGTAGTTTAGCAAATATTGGCGGGCTTTTTCTAAGGGTTCTAAGGGCGATCGGCTAATTCGGCCTGCCAAAAATTGCTGCCAGTAACAATGCTGTAAATAATCAATTAACCACAACTGAGATTCAGTATCCAAAGTTTTATCAATTTCCTTAGCCAATTCCAAAGCTGACCGCAAATTTTGAGGCAAATGCTTGACTTTTTGCAGCAAATCCTCGGGTATTGATTGCAGTTGCTGCCAAATAGCAATTGCCTCTCCAGGACTTCCCTGCGCCATCCCAATTATCTCGGGATGGGATAAAATCTCGGCAAATCCCCCTTGCTGCAAAACTTGTGCCATTGCTTCGGGATTCAGCCGCGAAAACTGGATTTTTTGACAGCGGGAAATCAAAGTGGGTAGCAAAGCTTCCACAGTCGGAGCAATTAAAATTAGCGCTGCTTTTCCCGGTTCTTCCAAGGTCTTCAACAAGCCGTTGGCGGCTCCTTCGC
The DNA here is from genome assembly GCF_020738565.1 of Microcoleus sp. PH2017_12_PCY_D_A. NCBI lineage: Bacteria > Bacillati > Cyanobacteriota > Cyanophyceae > Oscillatoriales > Microcoleaceae > Microcoleus > Microcoleus sp. PH2017_12_PCY_D_A. The sequence continues at coordinate 1,531 of NZ_JAEQCI010000194.1, forward strand.
CCATTGTTTCTGCTTGTTCCAAAACTACGACTGAACGCCCAGCTTCTAGCGGTGGCCTGCTCAGAAATTCGCCGATTTCGCGAATTTGTTCTAGGCGAATTTGGGGCGGTGCTTTTCGCTTTAATCCTGCTTCCTCTGCTTCTTTTGGGGACAGCCGTTTGCCTTGGTTCATGTATGTTGGTTCTACCCAGAGCAAGTCTGGATGGTTTCGCTGTCGCACGCGATTTTGCACGGATTCTGTCGATCGCCTTTCGGGAAGATTTACTGAGAATAAAAGTTCGATGAAACACTGTGCTGCTAAGCTTTTGCCGGTGCCGTTGGAGCCGACAAATAGATAACCGGGAGCAATTCGGTTGCGTTCGACTGCTTGGCTTAGCAATTCTACTGCTCGATTTTGTCCGATCAATGATGTGAAATAGTCCATGTTTTAAGAGTGATAAATACAGCGTGTTTCAGGTTCATGAGGTACATTGGTAACTTAAATTGCCAACATGAAGGTAACATTAACATCATTCAATTTACTTGAGATAGCAGCCAATTATATACTTGCAAATACAGTTCTAATTGTAAAAACGTAGGAAGTGTAAAAAAATATTTTTTATATTTAATCTAGCACAAAATATAATTCTCCGGTATCTACTTGACTTTGCCCCTAATCTTGTTGTATAGTTGTATATTATTTAACAATAGAAGGTTTACCAAAATCATATTTTGACATATAGCGGTTCTCAAGCGTGGTGAGCTAGGCCCTAGGCCCTAGGCCCTAGGCCCGGCCCAGGCCCGATAGTACCTCATCTTTCTGAGAACCGCTATAAATTTAAATTATTAAGCAGTAATATCAGTTAAAGTGTTAGGTGGTCTGCCAGTTTATGAAAACAATTCCTCTGCTCGCCCTAAGTTTTTTAGTAGCAATTTTAGCAAGTGCGATCGGCATAATCTCAGTCCAGAACGCCGCGCCAGTAGCTTTAAGCTTTATCTTGTTTAAATCCATACAGATTCCTGTAGGATTAGTATTGGCAATGAGCATTAGTGCGGGCCTGATAGGCGGTGCACTGCTACAACCGCTTTGGAACCTTTCAGATTCCCAAGACTCGCGTCCCAGATTTCAAGCAAATCCCGAAGACTCGGACACCGCAGAATATTAAGTTAATTTTTCAAACCTTAGATGGAATAAACCTGACCTTCAATCAGCAGCCGAGTAATTCCCTTGGCTAGCAAGTAAGGCGCGGCTTTTTGCAGCAGCCTGCCGTCGGGAATCTTGAAAACTCTTTGATTGCGAGTAGAAAATCGGCGCGCCACTCGGTGATTGTCAAAAACTGGTAGGGTTTTCTCGCGAATTTCGGCCGCCGGAATTTGACCGAGTTCGCCAAATGCTTTCAGAGGTCTGGTGATTAACTCTGCCGCCCGATCGACTACTAAATAGCAAATTTTGGGCACAGATGCTTCGCTTAAAGGCAAAACTTGAATCGGGCCTATAGCCCGAAGTTCGCTCGACTCCCCGGACATCGAACCCAGCAGACTGCCTTCAAACAGAGAATCTTCATCCTCTAAATCTTCGTCGAAGTCGTCATCTAAATCATCCTCATCCTCATCCTCATCGTCACCCTCATCTTCGTCGAAATCGCTAAAATCTTCACCGCTAAGCATTGCCTGTAGTTCCCCACTCACAACAGCACGGTGGCTGGGTTCGGCAAGATTGCCTGCTGGGGCATCTGGTAAATCAGAAACCTCGAAATCCGACTGTAAAGTTCCTGGAATTGCGAGTTCTGCTAGGGGTTGGGCGGCTGATAGAGAACGCTTTCGGATTGTGGGCCTGGAATTTGGGGCTGGCTGCGCGACGGGGACTGACTCAGACAGGGGAGTATCTCCAGGGGCGATGAAGCTCAAGGGCGGCGATTCAGCAGCCGTTTCTGTTGGTTGAGAAACGCTGCTGGTGCTGCGATCGGACGAACGCTTTTGTTTTTGCTGGACTAGAAATGCGTATTCTAACTCGGACAAAGCCCCCTGAAGGATGCGCCTGACAGTCGAACTACTCACTTTGTAGCGCTTGGCCAGAGTGATAGTATTCTCGTCCGACTGTCGGTACAGCCTGAGGAGTTCCCGTTTGTCTGAATCGGAGAGTTTTGTGGGCGTCATGCCAAGTTTTCCAGCAAAAAGACGTGAAAAGACGTAGGAAGTGCGATCGGCGAACTGTAATTTTTCATCTTCGATTGGCAGTTGACAGATGTCGGCAAGGACAAAAAAGCTTTCGCCTTCCAATCCGTTGCCGAAGCAACCCCAATCTCAAATCGCTACGCGGAGCGACGACTCCGCCTGCTTTGACGAGAACGGGTGGAGATGTCATGTTCCAAGACAGCTCCTATTCCGAACAGGATGCCACTGAAAACAAAAAAGACTTCCAGTAAACTGCCGCTTTGATAACTACCCTCAGCCTGAGTATCGCGCCATTTGAAGTACATATCTGCGATGTAAAGCGAAAAAGTTGCAGCCGCAATCATTCTCCAAGATTGGGAAAAACGTCCGCCCCAAAACGCCAGCAGCAGCGCAGTAGCAATAATCAGCAGAAAAACGTCCCCGACGATGTAAAACAAATTGATTGCATAGGCGTAAGGTGATAGTTGCTTGTCAAGTGCCATCACCCATTCGGGAGCTTTAGTTACTTCTGCTGATTCTTCTTCCGGTGCCGATTTAGCAGCCGCTGCTGCCGTTCCTTTTGCCTTTGACTGGGCCGAATTGTCCAAAGCAGGGGCTTTTCCTTTGGCAGCCGTTGAGTCTGGTGCAGATCCTGTCACTACTTCCTGGGGGGCTGCCGGAGCCATTCCTAGCTGTGCCCTCCAAGAGTCCGGTGCAGCAACCCAGATAGCTACAGCAATCCCAAAGGCTGCTATTCCCGCTAACAAACCCCACTGCCAAAATTCTAGATTCAGCCGCTTGGAAGTCACAGCTAGAACCATGCCTCCGATCAGTACCACATAGCTGCCCAGATAAAACGCATCTGCTGGGGACACGTCTGGGTCTAACTCGAAATAGAGTTCCCAAATCCCGAACAGCACGCCGGCGATAAAATAGAAGAGCATCCCCAAACCAATTCCCAGCCAGACGTTGCGCCCGCTTGCCATGTGGGGGCTTTTCCAGTTTCTCAAACAGACTAAAGCTGCTCCCAGATATGCCCCGCATTCAAAAATATAAGTGCCGATCGAATACCAAGGCGGTAAACCATCTTCTTTTGAAAGAGGGACGCTGAACAGCAAAAAGAACAGCAGCGCCAAGACAGCCCAGACAATGCCCACAATCACTAGGGTCTGAGCTGATAGTAAAGATGTAGATGTAGATGACTTTTCTGAAGTGCTACTCATAGGGATTTCACGATACCTAACTAGCGGTTGAACGCACCCCCATCTCAATCTGTGATTGTAGATGAGGATTCTTTCGCCAAAGAACCTTGATCTGACGCTCCCGGAAAAACTGCCGTCCTCAGCGTGTCGTCGGGACTTTAGCCCTCGTACACTCTCGAAAGACTAAGCTACTAGAATAGTATCTATTTACTAATTCTTTGAATTAGTTCTTAGTCGATATTTTCCCCGGGAATAGATGATAGAAATACGGTCTGCGTCTTCACCCTTAAGGCTTTTACCGTACCGCATTGAACTGGGAAATTATATCCTCAAATGTTGCTTTCTATGTTTTTGGCTTTGACCCTCTCCCACTCAGATCAATGATTCTGGGTGGGAACTGCGATCGAAATTTAGTTAAATTGCCAGACTGTAGCTGGCTTCTTAACTGATTTAACAATCATGTCGATCGATCGATACAAGTTGGCAATCCAACCTGTATCTCCCTTGCCCCCGACAGTGCAATTATCTCAGCTCGATTATCTGCGCCCAATTGTCCATCGCAATTGTCAAAGATTTTCTATCCTGCGATCCACAACTTGTTGAGGGCTGATTGTTTCAGCCAATCTAGAAACTGAGTGCGATCCGGTGCTGGCATATCTTGCAGCACATCGCTCACTCCCTCAGCGAAGTCGGTATTGCCAAAATATGATTTGCCCAAACGGTGAAGTTCTTGCAATAAGGTTTTGAGATGTTGCTCTTGCCAAGGGGGCACCTTATGATTTTGCAAGGGACTAACGGTCAGCCAATTTTTGATCGCATCAGCGGAGTCTGCCTGGGGGAAGTTTCCTTGCTGAAATACCTTGGTGATATCTTTCTGAAACGATGTGGCTTGCCTTGCGCCTAAGAGGTCTTCTACGTCAAAGTAAACAGCTTGGAGGAGTAGCAGACAACCCTGCGCGAATAGCGGTGCTTTAGCGGATTCTGTACCGGCCGGTTCTTCACCGGCAAGCTGATCTAGACGGACTTTTCCCCAGACGCTGTATCTATCCGGCTCTTCTAGCAGAACGCAGGCTTTGCCTCGGTTGTCGGTTAAATCCCGCCACAAGGCTCTGGCGTCTTCTGCTTGCTTGCCGTTGAAGGCGCTAATGAGACGAAAAGTCTGCCCCTGATAATTGAGAATGGGAATTTGTTGATCCCGTTTTGGGTGTTGAAAATTGGATATTTCAACATCCTGCCGTTTCAGAATAAACATGACACTGCGATTTGACTCCTGTCATGGCCGAGGTGCTGTGCTTTTGAAGATCTCCAGGCTTTTAGGCTCGGAGATGCTTGATTCAACGAGTTCACGTGACATACCCGACACTCATTTTGTAAACAAATAGAGTGCGGGCTTCCTCTTTCAACGGGAGAGCCTTGTTAGAGCCATCTCTAAGCTGGTCTTATCCTCCCTCCGTAGGTTTTACTCACCTGAAGGTGGTACTAAACTAGCAAGATAATCACTTATCTTCGAGGCAGACTCCCTGTGTCCCAAGGAGTAGAATTGTTGATTTTTTCACCCATCCATCAGCTCTTTTACGGCCCAGCGGGATCTTGGGGCTACCAGTCAGAAACTGATAGGTGGTGTCTAGCCTTTATACAACGGAAAGTTCGCCCACCACGGCTACTCTTATCATCCCCGCTTATTTCGATCCTATCATGGATTCGCTATCGCTCAATTTGTTTGCTGCTCGTTTTCATCCCGTCACTCATCCTGTAAACGGATAGAGTGCGGGACTTCCCACTCGTATTCAAATGCTAACAAGTATCTAAGCTGAGATTGTCTCTCAACCATGGCATATGAACTAATGCACGAAGGAAATTCCCCCGCGCACAACTTACGACTGCTGTACTGGCAACGCTTGATTTTTGAGATCGTGCCGATCGGGCGATTGACTGTGTTGCTTTGATGCCGTAGAGGAAGCTGATATATGCTCCCCAACCATCAAGGATTTTCACCTGAGTCTTTCAATCCTAGTTCTACCACATTTTTCTCAAAGATCAAGTCGAGCAGAGTGTTAGGAAATATAACTAAATATCAGAAAATTAGTCACTGTGGCTCAACTGCTATACAAAACTTGGCTAAACTTATCTCGCGTTTCACCATTTAACTACAAGTAATTCCAGAGGGTCTGCTTGCTCTCTCTACCTGCTGGAGTCGGCTACTACTTGTGTCAGCCCTAGATTCTCGTGGAGCATCTCCCTCGGCGCGACCCGGTTATAACTATTGCTTTGGAAGCTTTTAGCCATTGTTCAAGGATTGTTTTCAAACTATTTAACGAATCGTGGTATCAGGTTCGATCGGCGTTGCAGGCCCGTCAGTTTTGCAGGGACGGTGGTTTACTTTCGGTGAATATTTTTAGACGGGATTTTCTGCATCCCCGTAAAAATAGCCCATTAGTATCAGATAATGGCCAACCTGTCAATGCTTTTAAGATCTATCGCTAGGAGTAACTTGAGTCAAGTATGGGGCGAGCTAGTCAAACTCTTATACCGTTTGAGGGCCGGCTTAATTTCTGGAGATATCCGCTCGACAAAATATTTGGGTTTCAACTCAACGTCTAAATATAGCAATCGCCACCTCGGGCGCGGACATAAATAAGCTCATGAATAGAGCCGAGACTGCGTGACACATAAACGGTTTGATTTACGTACTCTGTAACTCTCCCTTGTTTCCTGTCAACTGTTTCCTGTCAACTGCCGGAACTTGCGGCCCTGCACAACGTATTTTTCTGGATCGAACCGGTTTGTTGGTAAATCAAAAAATATTTACTTGCTCGATCGCACACTCCACCGATACAATGATATTGTTAACGATTTTTTGAGTTGGGTGCGTAACTCAGTTGGATAGAGTAGCTGCCTTCTAAGCAGCGAGCCGCAGGTTCAAGTCCTGCCGTACCCGTTAACTAAACCTATACATGACAAGAGTTTCAGACGTTTTCCCCCCAACGGACA
>NZ_JAEQCI010000028.1:0-50785 GCF_020738565.1 Microcoleus sp. PH2017_12_PCY_D_A
GGCTAACACTGCATAATTTCAGCCCAAAAGCGTTTGGCTTCCAAGTTTTCACAACTGATAAAAAAATCCGACCCACATCTGCGGAATGTGGGTTATAAAATCTAAAATCTAAAATCTAAAATCTAAAATCTAAAATCTAAAATCTAAAATATTTAATGGTATTAGTGCCGGATTCGGGTTAGTGTCTATTCCGAATTCACAAATATTGGCAGAAGTCAAGCGCTTGTGGGTGAGGGGAAATTAGTATTGGGTAGGGAAAAGTCAACCGGGCGCACGGGAGGGGCTGTGCCGTTGGTCTTGGCTGTGGGAGGGTCTGCCTGGTACACTTGGATGCGATCGCGCCCTGCGTCTTTGGCTTGGTACAGCGCTGCGTCGGCTGCGTCAATCAATATCGAGGCTGGGGATTTAGATGCAGGAACCGTACTCGGTGCTGCGTCGGCTGCGTCGATCGCCATAGAGGCTTCGGATTCAGAGACAGGAACCATAGTCGCTATCCCCAGACTGACAGTGACGTAGTTGCTCACCTGAGAACCAGCGTGAGGAATCTGTAAAGCTGCGATTTTGAGCTGTATGTGTTCGGCTACCAGCTCGGCCCCTTCACTCGCCGTATTCGGCAAAATAACTGCAAATTCTTCGCCTCCGTAGCGAGCTACTAAATCGGCAGGGCGATTAATTGCTTGCCCGATCGCCTGGGCGACTTGCCACAAACACTCGTCTCCCTTTGGGTGTCCGTAGGTATCGTTGTAACTTTTAAAAGAATCTATATCGCACAAAATTAGGGACAGAGGAGTTTGTTCCCGCGCTTGTCGGCGCCACTCCCTGTCTAAATACTGATCGAACCGGCGGCGGTTTGCTAACTGCGTGAGTTCATCTAAAGTTGCTAAACGCTCTAACTTGAGGTTGGCTGCTTGCAACTGCTGGTAGAGTTCTGCTTGTTTGATCGCGATCGCCAACTGAGCGGCCAGATTCGACAGTAACTCGACTTCCAACTGCATCCACTGTCGGGGACTGCACTGGTGGGCCATCAGCAGTCCCCACAATTCCTCCCCTTGCACTAAAGGCACTACCAAATAAGCTCTCACCTCAAATTGCGCCAGCAAGTCAATTTGATATTGCGGTAAATCCGCGGCCGAGATATCGGCGATCGGCCGGATCGCCCGATGTTGGTAGGCTTCAAGATAGAACTCGTCAAAACAGAAATTTTCCAGGGTTTCTCCCAGCATCGGCCGACAGTTGAGTGCTACAGATTCCACCGTTACCGCCCCCGTGGCGGGTGCAGCGCAGTGACTGCCCGTACAGGGGTTAAAGCGGACGATCATCACTCGATCGGCAATCAGGAACTGGCGCACTTCTGTCACTGTCGTGCTGAGCACTTCGCCCAAATCCAGAGACTGGCGGATGTGCTGAGTAATCGTCGCCATCAGCAGTTCCCGTTCGTTTTGCTGTCGCAGCGCCTCTTCTGCCTGCTTGTACTCGGTAATATCTTGAGCAGTGCCGAAAATTTGTTTGGGCTCGCCCTCTGCTGTGCGGGCGAACACTTGATCGCGGCAGCGAAAGTGGCGCCATTCGCCCGATCGGTGTTGGAGCCGATAGTCCAACTCCAAAATATGCCCGTCTGCGGCTGAGGGAAATTTTTGCAGGTGGGCTCCGAGCCTCGGCAAATCTTCTGGATACACCAAACTCGAGTACAAAGCTGTTTGCATCTGTAAAATTTCTTGGGGAGTGTAGCCTAGCAGCTTAGAAGCTTGACCGTTGACGTAGACGTTGCGCTGTTCGGTCAAGTCGTAAATGTAGAGCAAATAAGGCGCCGCATCGGCAATCTGCTGGATGAAATGCTGGCTCTCGCGCAATTCTGCTTCCACCCGCTGGCGCACTTCCACTTCTTCCAAAGCTTGATCTCGCATCGTGCGGTAAGCTTGGATGCGGTGGGTGAGGTCGGTTACGTCTTGAATCACCAACAGGGCGTAAAACGATTGGCAGTTTGATGCCACAAAGCCGTAAGGCGAAATTGAAGTCTTAAAGTTTGAGGGCGATGCGGCACCAACAGCTTCTCCTTGTCCCACTATACCTTCGGGTTCCAACTCCACAGTCGATCGAACCAAGCCGGCAATATCCAGTTCGGCAACGCCCGGTGAGAGTGCAGGGACAGCCGTCACAGTAGTTTGCTGGATGCGCTGCTGGCCGTCTTGCCAAGTTGCCGGAATCAGGTGCTTGTGAATTTGAGAAGAAAAAATTGTTGGCGGGCCTCCTGCAAAGATTTGCTGGAAGCGGTTTGCGTACTTGAGCTGGCTCAGGTGAGGAAAATGAGTTGTGATCTTGGTTCCCAACATTTGGTCGCGGGGAATTTTCGTCCAGTCTTCGAGACAGGTATTCCAAAACAGCACCACAAAATCATCTCGCAGCAGGCAGGCGCCGACTGGTACGCTGTCGAGAACTCCAAACTTTTCCTCAATAGTTTTGCTCTCTTGGATCATAGACCCCCGGCAAGTTGATTGATCGCAGCCAACAAGGTGTCAAAAGAACTGACATTGAAAATGAGGATGATATCTCCTTGAATGTGAAGCTTTTCAATAATGAAACGGGTCTGGGCTAATAAAACAACTGTATCAGCAGCCAAACCGCCAGATGTCAGCAAAGTAGCGATCGTCCCTTCGGTGTAATTAGGAATGGAGTAGTTCAGGCGCTGCTGAAGTACGTTGCTGATGGCACCCATGACCCCATTGATTACAATATTTCCCACTTCACTCAGCGTACCAATTTTCACTGAATCTAGGTCGTGAGTTCCGACTTCTTCCCCTGTCAGCATCGTCACCAGCATGGCCGCGCTGTTGGTGGGAAAGACTAGCTGGGCTATACCGCCAAAGGAACCAGTAAATTTGAGCTGGACGGCGGCGATTTGTTCGCCGTTGAGGTGCTGCTCTAATTGTGCTTGCACGTCGGCGGGAGATAGGATTTGGAGGTAGGGGATTTGCAAGCGAATGGGAGATTCGATCATGTCGTTCAAAATCCCTGCTGCTTGACCGATCCCGATGTTGACGAGTTCCTGCAAAGCATCGAGCTGTCGAGCACTTAATTTCATGGGGCGCTCTCCTCGCTGGCACTGAGAGCTTTTTTGATCCACCCGATCAGTTCGTCTGAGTTGGGCATTTTGTGAATGACTGCCAGGGCTCCGAGTTCCATGCACTCGGATTTGGTGGTTGCTTGAATATCTGCGGTAATGACGATGACTGGAATTTTATATCCTCGTGAGCGCATGGCTTGCAGGACTTCCCGACCTTCCATTTCCGGCATCAGCAAATCTAAGAGCATACAGTTTGGGGTCTTAGCAGCCAGCAGTTCCAGAGCTTCCGGGCCGCTCGATGCTTCCCAAGTCTCGTATCCTTCTGCTCGCAGGATTTTGCAGATTACCCTGCGAGTCAACCACGAATCTTCGACAACGAGAATTGATGTCACTACGTTCTCCTCCTTCAATTGTTTAGGACTGACCGGCGTTGCAGGCACTGCTTCGATCTAGACAGTAGTTTAAACTGTTGGGATCGCGTGCGATCGCTCGCAGTGCGTGAATTCCTGTTCTTAAAAACTAACTCATTAAGGTGTTCGATAGTCGAGTCTCTTTGATTGTGGGAAGAAAAAACCCGGTTTCTGAATGAAACCAGGTTTGCGGGATCTGTATTGCTCTTGACACCGGCCCTCAATTATAGATTACCAAACGCTTCCTGAGGGACTCTACTCGCTTTTTAGCAGTGGCATTGTCTGGATCGCAGGTGAGAGCTTGTTCGTACATTTCCAAGGCTTGAGCGGTTAATTTCTTGCGCTCGTAGGCGTGACCGAGATTGTTGAGAGATGTAACGTAGTCGGGCTGCAACTTCAGGGCTTCTTTGTACTGGCGGATCGCGATGTCGTACTGTTCTTGGCCGAAGTGGGCAAAACCTAGGGCGTTGTAAAGAAAGGCTAGATCTTCTTCGCCTTCTAAGTCTTTGGTTTTCAGGGCTTTTTGAAACAGTACGATCGCCTGGGAGTAAAGTTTCTTATCTACATAGATACTGCCTAACTCGTAGTATTCCTGTGCTGTTCCTTTTTCTGTGGTCAGCTTATTTTCTAAGCGTTCCAAAGACATTTCCAGCTTCCGAGTTTTGAAAATCTGGCGCACAACAAACCAGGAAGTGCTGCCGAGTATAGCCAGCAAAACTGACAGGTAAACAATCAGCAAATTACTATCCATGTTTTTTTTATTAGGTAGGTTGGTGGAAGGTTTTATTTATTTTAATCCGCTAGCAATCTGTGAAGTTTGCCTTGGCAACTATATAAAAAACACGAAATGGGCGATCGACCGGGACGATCGCAATTTCTGAAAAATCAAGAATCCAGAAGTAAGAACAAAGAAGGAAAATGAGTCTCAACCTCCTAAATTTATCAGGAGTTTTCCTTCTCTGGCAGATAGCTAAATCTTTCCTACTTCTGCTTTCTTCTGTCGGAAAACTATTCAAGCTTTCACGAACCGGCTCGATTGGCCATTTCCACGACTTTACCGAATGTTGCGGGGTCAACGATCGCCATTTGTGCCAGCATTTTGCGGTTGATTTCGATGTTGGCCTTCTTCATGTTGCCGATCAGCCTGCTGTAGCTCGTGCCGTGTTGGCGGGATGCAGCATTGATCCGAGCAATCCACAGGCGCCGGAAATCGCGTTTGCGTTTTTTGCGATCGCGATAACCGTTACGCAGGGCCTGCATCACCCGCTGGTTAGCTGTGCGGAACTGTTTGGACTGTGCGCCGCGGAAACCCTTGGCTAACTTGAGAATTTTTTTGCGGCGCGCTCTGGCGACATTACCGCGTTTTACCCGTGTCATCTTTAATTTCCGTTAAACTTTACAAGTATGGAAGCATTAACCGCACGTTATCATCATTGGTTTCGTCGATGACGACCAGCTTAGAGAGACGGCTTTTGCGAGCTGAACTTTTGTGTGAAAGCAAGTGGCTTTTGTAAGCTTTGCGGCGCACAATTTTACCGGTGCCGGTCGCTCTAAAGCGCTTTGCGGCTGCTTTGCGAGTTTTGAGTTTTGGCATGGACTGGTGTTATTTGGACACAAGCTTCAACATTATCACGTTTGTGGTACTTTCTGCAAGAGGGATTTGCGGGTTGCGATTTGGGGAGTTGGCGAGAGGCGTCGGTGCGGAGAGAATTTGACGATTTTTCGATTTAACGGGCTTGATATTACTTAACACGGCGCTACGGATACAACCTACATACAAGATGTAATATTAGCTTTATGATTTTGCAGGAGTGGTCGGATGAAGATTCATTATCTACAGCACGTTGCTTTTGAAGGGCTAGGCAGAATTGAACCGTGGGCGATCGCTCAAAATCACTCATTGTCAGCCACCAGATTCTATAATAACGAGCCTTTGCCTTCAGTTAAAGATATTGATTGGCTGATTGTCATGGGCGGGCCGATGAATATTTATGAAGACGATAAATACCCTTGGCTGACGGAGGAGAAACAGTTTATTGAGCAAGCCATTCAACAGGATAAAACAGTCATTGGCATCTGCCTGGGAGCGCAATTAATTGCCGATGTTTTAGGTACAAAAGTTTATGCGGGGCCGCAGAAAGAAATTGGTTGGTTTCCGATTAAAATGACCGATGAGGCTGAAAATTCTGCGGTTTTTAATTCACTGCCAAAGCAGCTTACAGTCTTTCATTGGCACGGCGATACATTTGACTTACCAAAAGGTGCGATTCGCCTAGCATACAGCGCAGGGTGTCAGAACCAGGCGTTTGTATATAACGAAAAAGTATTAGGTTTACAGTTTCACCTCGAATCAACCAAAGACACCGTGCAGCAAATTATTCAAAACTGTGCAGATGAATTGGTTGAGGGCAAGTATATTCAGAAACCAGAGGAAATGTTGCTAAGAGAGAGAGATTTCGCTGCAATCAACAATGCCATGAACACAATCTTAAACAATCTCTCAGCAGATTGAAAGCCTAATTAATTAATTACCAATCAACGGCACTGGATTAACCTATCTCTTTCATCATGCAGACAGCAAGAAAATGACTCATTTTGTTGTTATTTAATGTGCCGTTGCTCTCGGTACAAGCGGAGTGCGTGATTTCCGGCAGCAGTAGCCTGCAATTCTCTAATTACTGATGCCATATCGATCGGCAATTCCTCAATTTTAGCCACCAAAACCGGATGTTCGAGGGGCTGCAACACAGGAGCAGCTAAGGCGGCAAAAGTCAAGTCTGCCGCCGATAAATTATCGCCAGCTAAATAAGGGCGATCGTCTGCTAATCTTTGATTCACTATCTCGAAAACTTCCCGAATCCCTTGCAGCGAAAAAGCTGCTGACTCTGCTGTTATGCTGTAGAGTTGCCGCACTTTGGCGCTAATAAACGGAAAAGCTATTTCAAATCCCACTCGCTCAAACAGGGGCGCCCCCTTGCACCAAGCTTTTCGCATCGTTTTGCGATCGTTCAAGCGATAAAAATATGCCCAAGTACGAATATCTACCCCCAATCTCGTATCAAACAACTCTTCCAATTCTTCCACTTCTCGGCGCAATTCTGGTGCTTCTGGATACAAGCGAAAACCTGATGAACTTATGGTATCGAAATAATGCAAAATATCTGTTGAATCGGTAAAATTGCCAGATTTTGTAACTAAAACTGGAACGCTGGTACCTCCGTATTTGCGGGTAGCCGAGCGGTGAAAAGCAGGTACGTGTTTTTCTTCAATGTAGGGAATTTTTAGCAAGTCTAGCGCCCAGCGAACTTTTTCGCAGTAGTGGCTGATCGGAATAGTAATCAGGCGAAGGCGATCGGAATCGGCAACTGTTGAGTAATTCATAAAGCTAGTAAAAATTTGCGAGAATTGACGTTGTGAAATGTTGCGTAAGTCCTGAAAATTTCAATCTACAAACTTTTCCTTACGCCATTCTTGAAGAATTAAGCACGACCAAAATATAAAACCTAGCAGCAAACATCCCGTCAATTCTTCAAACCAAATAAAGATGTGCATTTTCAGTGAAAAAGCCGACATAGATTCAAAAAAGTAATGTGCAATTCCCCCTACACTCGTTAGCGCCCAAACACACAAGCAGGAATATGCCACCCAGAAATTACCCTTTGCATATTGAATGTAACCAATTACAGCAAATGGTACTAATATCAGCCAAGCAATCCAGACGTGCTGGGGGTGCATCCCGGCAGGTGCAGGGTAGTTGGTAAAAAAGATGAAATTGTCTGTGTAATGAAGGATGGTAGCAACTAGATTGATTGTGAGTCCAATTAGCAGCCAAGTCTGTTGCGGTTTATTTTCAACGTTCATTTTTGTTGTCTCCTCCAATGTCAAGTTATGAAGCTCTCTTACTGTTATTTAAAAATTCTCGTCCTTTTTCCTCTCCGTGGCGATAGAGTGACATAAGTCCTTCTGCTGTTGCGCTTGTGAAATCCACACCCAATATTTTGGGATCTAAATCTGGCTGAATAGTACGAATAGACGTATTTTTCCAAACATTAGGAAGTGGTTCTATTTGACAGATATCTCGATAGAGTAAACCTGGTTCGTTAGCAATGGCAATCACTTCCTTGTATCCAATATCAACCATTTCTAATGCTGGACACAAGCAGGTGTAGGAAGCATCGACATAAGGTTTGTCGGCAATCCAAGCGGGAATATCCCAACCATGGAGCATTCGTGTTGAAGCATAGGCAACTTCCTTAAAGTTAGAGGCATTCATGTGAAATCTGCTGCTATAATTAGCACTACCAAATAAAGCTAGACGCAAATTTTTATCGATCCAACTCTTGTCTTTTTTGGCAGTAGATACGAGCAGTTGTCGCCCTAGTCTCTTGGCTTTTGTACTTTGAGTTTCTGCCGTCGCTTCTGCTGTAATTACAGCACTGGTAGCAATAAACAGTTCGGGTGATTCTGTTTGGAATAGTTGCTCGCAAATTACAGGAGCAAAATCAGCAATGCTCTGGATAACTATTTGACTCATGCCGATGTTATCCTGTTTGAGTAGTTGCGCTAATTTTTGCCAATAGTTCGCACCCACATCTATTACTCTGCCAATGGCTGCCATACTACAGGGAATAACGGATGAAGATGCAGCCGCGTAAGCATTTGCTCGAAGTCCAGCTATTTCAAATGCGCTCAATACACCGTGTATGAATGCTCCTTTGAAACTTCCTGAATAACAGGCTATCGCTAAAGATTTATTCACCGATTTTGACATAAGTTTCTTCTAGCTTTCCCTGAGATGAATTGAGAGGGTACAGATTTAAGACCGAACGGTCTGTTTTGTTGAAAAAAAAATATCAGACTCTAAAGTTGATTGTCGAGATAGGCGTGCAAGTGAGCAATTGCTCTTTTGATGTGAATCGCATCTCCGTAAAGTTTGCTCATCATTATCGCTCCCTCCAACGTTGAAATCACAATAGTTGCGACTGCATCAGCTTCGACATTTTCTCGCACCTCACCTTTGGCAATTCCTTTGTCAATTATTTTGCAAATCAAGGCACGCCAACTGTCCATTGCTATTTGCGCCCGCTGGCGCAAGGCTGGATGAGCGTCATCGCTTTCAACTGCGGTATTTAACAGGGGACAGCCGCCAGGTATGGGAGGATTTTCGGCTAATTTATTAAATATTGATACCATAGCTTTTAGGCGATCGATCGCATTTTTGTTTCCTTTCAAAGCCCCGATATATTGTTTCCGCATACATTCGGTGGCAAAGTCAAAGGCTTGCAAGGCTAGTTCGTCTTTGCTCTGGAAGTGGTTGTAAATTCCTCCTTTTTGCAAGCCTGTAACGCGCATGATGTCAGACATAGAAGAACCCGAGTAGCCGTACTGATTGAACAGTGCTGCGGCTTCCCTGAGAATTTTTTCTCTGGTTTCTTGGGCTTTTGACATTTTGAGCGATACCGACAGACCGATAGGTCTTTTTTAGAGAATAGCAGAGTTACTTGTGAATTGCAACACCCACAGTCAAATTGGTTCGTAGTGAGGACTTTAGTCCGCATCATCAAAGGACTAAAGTCCTCACTACAAACCAATACGATCGCTCTCTGCGACGGCTATCTACACCAAAAGTCGAAATTTTTACGTTTAATCTCAAAAAAAAATAGGCTAGCCATATTTCACAGCGCCTATCTCAATCAATATTTTAATGGCTCCCCACAACGCCGTCTTACCTCAGCTTTTGACCTGGTATCATACCAGGTGGGCACCGTTGGCTCGGACTTAAAGTTTCTGGGTACAAGCCCAGTTTACTGCTGTCCAAACATCTTGATTCCCTAGAGTTAAGAGTTATAGATCAAAAAAACATTATTGGCAGTCACCAACGTCGCAGTAGAACCTTTATTTAATATACAGCAACTAACCAGATTTTGGCAAGCTTGAAGCAAGTTAAGTTGCATACCAGATGGATTCAATGGTTTGAGCGATCGCACTAGCCGATTTTCCTTCATTCTCCCCCAAGCCCGCGTCGAACAGGACAGTAACGTGACCCAGTTTTCTGCCCGGGCGCGATACTTTCTTACCATACCAATGTACAAAAGCGCCGCTAATTTGTGCCAGTTGTTTTCGTTTTGCTAAATAATCTGACTCCGCAGACTCGTAGCCGAGCAAATTTACCATGACAGCACTTGAACATTTCAGATCGCAATTACCTAAAGGCAGTTGACAAACTGCGCGCAAATGCTGTTCAAATTGTGAAGTTTTGCAAGCATTGATGGTAAAGTGTCCCGAGTTGTGGGTGCGGGGGGCAATTTCATTGACTAACAGCTTATTGTCGGCGGTTAAAAATAATTCAATGCCGAATACGCCGACAGCTTCTAAGCTATTGAGGAGAGTGCGGGCGATCGCACAAGCTTCGGTTTGCACCTCTAAACTAATATCGGCGGGGGCAATTACCACGCGGCAAACCTGATTTTGCTGTTGGGTTTCGACGATCGGGTAAATCGCCATTTCCCCAGTTGCCGATCGAGCTGCAATTACAGCCAACTCGCGATCGAACGGCACAAACTCTTCTACCAGCAAAGACTGGCCTTTAACTTTATCGCAAATTGACTCAAAACTCTCGCGATCCTTAACAATAAAAGTACCTTGGCCGTCGTAACCGTGGCGGCGAACTTTGACGACAAAGGGAAAGTCGAGGTGCAAATCCTGGCTGCAATCCCACGCCCAAAACTTGGGAGTTGGCAAACCCAACCCTTGCAAATAACAGCGCTGCACGTACTTATCCAACAAAGGAGAAAGCGACGACAAACTCGGTCTAAATAACACACCTTGGTGTTCGAGAATACGCAAACCATCCAAATCCACAAACTCATTTTCAAAAGTAATAACATCGCAGCCATCGGCCAAATGAGCCGTAGCCAAAACATCATCAACAGCCGCCAAAACAGCACCAGCAGCAACAGAAACTGCCGGGTCAGCAGCATCGGGAGTTTGCACGACCAATTCAATACCCAGCGCCCTAGCAGCATCCCCCATCATCGAAGCTAGCTGGCCGCCGCCGACAACGCCCACCCGCTTAAATTTGGCAGGCGAACTCGCAGTGGCTTCGGTGAATTTCATCTGAGTAATTTTCATTATGTTAACCAGACTATTTTATAGCAAAAAGTACCGCAATGAATATCCTGTTGGGGCGGGTTCACAAACAATATATAACAAGTACCAACAATCTCAATAAACCCGCCCGCCCCAACAGTAAATCGCAATCTACGTCTTAAGTAAAAATATTGAATCAAAGAATAACCGCAGCATCCTGGAGCTGGGAAAGTCTTCGATCGTGGCACTGGTTGACCCATTACCAAACAACGATCGCTCCCCACTCCTCCAGAAAAGTGCCACATCTAGCAATTCACGATTCGCCAACCATGGCATAATTGAGGGCACTGCAAAAAGCAGATAGACAGGTGCAAACACTGAAAATCAAACATTCAGACAACAAAATTTATAGGTGAGGATGCTGTGAAAGTTTTGGTTGTGGGGAACGGAGGTCGCGAACACGCGATCGCAAAAAAACTGCTAGAATCTACGCGGGTTAAACAAGTATTCTGCGTACCGGGCAACGGCGGCACAGCTACCACCAAAGGCTGTCAAAATCTGTCGCTCAACATCGACGACTTCCAAGGCATCGAACGCTTTGTGATGGTGAACAACATCGGACTCGTCATCGTCGGCCCCGAATTGCCCCTATCGCTAGGCATTGTTGACTACTTCCAACAGCGAAAACTGATGATTTTCGGCCCCAACAAAGCCGGCGCCCAAATTGAATCCAGCAAATCCTGGGCCAAAGAATTGATGCTGGAAGCAGGCATCCCAACACCCAAGGCTGCCGTATTTACAGGTGCAGAAGCAGCCAAAGCATATGTTGTGGAACAAGGAGTACCCATAGTCATCAAAGCAGACGGACTCGCATCAGGCAAAGGAGTCACCGTTGCCACCACCGTCAAAATGGCTCACAGCGCCATCAACACCATTTTTAGAGGCGAATTCGGTACCGAAAACCTCCGAGTCGTCGTCGAAGAATATGTAACGGGTCAAGAAGTCTCGATTCTCGCCCTCACCGACGGTATCACAGTAGAACCGCTGCTGGCTGCTCAAGACCACAAAGCCATTGGCGAAGGCGACAAGGGAGCCAATACCGGCGGTATGGGAGCCTACGCCCCAGCGCCAATTGTCACGCCCAAACTTATGGACAGGATTCAAGCAGAAATTCTTGAACCTACCCTCGCTGCACTCCAAAAACGCAACATCGATTACCGGGGCGTCCTCTACGCAGGTTTAATGATTACACCGAAAAGAGAACTTAATGTCTTAGAATTCAACTGTCGTTTTGGAGATCCCGAAACTCAAGCGGTTTTGTCGCTGTTGGAAACTCCCCTGGAAGATTTGGTGTTTGCTTGTTGTCAGCAGCGTCTCGGTGAATATTCCAACATTCGCTGGAAGTCGGGGGCTTCTGTTTGCGTAGTTTTGGCTTCTGGCGGCTATCCCGGAAATTATCAAAAAGGCAAAGTTATTACAGGTATCGAGGAAGCCGAAGCCAAAGGTGCAGAAGTGTTTCACGCCGGCACTCAGTTGAAGCAGCAGCAGTTGGTGAGCGAGGGCGGCCGCGTTTTGGGCGTCACGGCGGTGGCAGAAACTTTGGAACAAGCTATCTCTAAAGCTTATGCAGCAGTTGATTGCATCCAATTTGAAGGGGTTTACTGCCGCCGGGATATCGGCTTTCGGGCGCTGGCCCCTCAAAATGTCGAGCCAAGTGTTGAGCCAAGTGTTGAGCCTGGTGTCGAGCCTAGTGTCGAGTCCATTGTCGAGTCCGGTGTCGGGCCCAGTGTCGAACCAAGTGTCGAACCCAGTGTCGAACCAAGTGTCGAGTCCAGTGTCGATCGAAATTAGGAATTGCGGCCCGCTGGCCGCTGTTATCTGAAAGCTGGACACGCTGGGGATACTAGAACTCCCCCAGGCAGAAGATAGAATTTAAACCCCGGAGCATAAAGGTTTTAGCCGCCCAAAAGCAGAGCAATTTCAAGGTAGAAGTGCCACAATAAAGTTTGGCACATCTGCGGTGGCCGTAGCGGACAAGTCGTGGCAGAAAAATCGATCGACCAAAAACTCAATTAAGTAAAACTTAATTAAACTTAAAATACGGAGCGCTAAAAAGATTGCTGTGTATATATTCGGCCCTTCTTCCTGATGATAAATGACCTGTTTGACCTGTTTGACCTGTTTGACCTGTTTGACTTGGGAAGGCCTTCTTCCCAATGACCAATGCCCAATGACCAATGCCCAATGACCAATGCCCAATGACCAATGCCCAATGACCAATAACTTAATCTTGCTTTTAATATTGAACTGGTGAACTGCTCAAATGCTGGCCATACTAAACAAAATCGGAGAAATTATTGCCCGCTGGTGGTCGGATTTTACCCTCCAGACTCGCCTGATGGCCGGTGCTACCCTCGTAGTTTCGTTAATTATGAGCGGCCTGACTTTTTGGGCCGTGAATACTATTCAGCAGGACGCCAGACTTAACGATACTCGCTACGGCCGCGATCTCGGGCTGCTGTTGGCGGCAAATGTGGCGCCGTTGATTGCGAAAAACGATCGCTCCGAAGTAGCCCGTTTTTCCCGCCAATTTTACAGCAGCACCTCCAGCGTCCGCTATATGCTGTACGGCGACGAAGCAGGAGATATTTTCCTGGGGATACCCTTCTCGGAATCGGAGGTGCGTACTTCCCTGACACTGCGCCGCCAAATTAAACTCCCAGATAATTTTCTCGCCGACATTGAGGCGAGAAATTTAACTTCTTTACCTTTGGTGCGGCAGCATTTGACGCCTGACGGAGAAGTGACTGACGTATTTGTGCCGCTAATTCACGAGGACAAGTATTTAGGCGTTTTGGCGATCGGCATTAACCCCAATCCCGCAGCAGTTATCTCTTCAAATCTAACCAGGGATGTCACTTTAGCAGTATTTGTCACGATTTGGGTGATGGTGATTTTGGGCGCAGTATTTAATGCGCTGACAATTACTCACCCGATCAAACAATTAGTTTTCGGAGTCAAAAACATCGCCAGCGGGAATTTTAAGCAGCGCGTTGACCTGCCTTTGGGGGGAGAATTGGGCGAGTTGATCGGCAGTTTTAACGAGATGGCCGAGAAATTAGAAAGTTATGAAGAACAAAATATTGAAGAGTTGACAGCCCAAAAAGCGAAGTTAGAAACTTTGGTTTCAACTATTGCTGATGGGGCGCTGTTGCTGGATGCAAATTTGCAGGTGATTTTAGTCAATCCAACTGGGATACGGATTTTTGGATGGGAAGGTAAAAATGCGATCGGCATTAACGTCGTCAATATTTTACCTGCGGAAGTGCAGCGCGAGTTGGCAAGACCCCTGCACGAAATCGCTGCGGGCGATCGCGAAGGCGGCGAATTTCGGATTACTCTGAGCGAACCAGTCAACCGCACAATTCGGATTCTGCTAACCACCGTAATTCTGCACAAAGCCCCGGGTACCGAACCGCTGTGCAAAAGCTGCGTGCGCGAGGAGGAAAATACCTGTACCGAGTCGCAGCGCCCGATCGCGATCGAGTGTACATTCTACGAGCAAACCTCCAAGCATCAAGGTTCCGGACAGTACCGAGAAAGTCTCAAAGGCATTGCAATGACAGTGCAGGACATCACTCGCGAAGTCGAACTAAATGAGGCTAAAAGCAATTTTATCAGCAATGTTTCTCACGAACTGAGAACGCCTTTATTTAATATCAAATCTTTTATCGAGACTCTCCACGAGTACGGAGAAGACCTTCTAGAAAGCGAACGCCGGGAATTCCTAGAAATTGCCAATCGAGAAACCGATCGCCTCACCCGTTTAGTCAACGACGTGTTAGACTTGTCGCGACTGGAATCCTGCCGAATTTATCAATTAGACGCGGTTGACCTCCCGCAAGCAGTCGAACAAACCCTGCGGACTTATCAGTTAAATGCCAAGGATAAAGGCATCGAATTAGAGCAAGAAGTTGACCCCTGTTTGCCGCCAGCTTTAGGCCATTACGATTTGCTGCTCCAAGTATTTGCAAATTTAGTAGGAAATGCCTTAAAATTTACCGAGTCCGGGGGCAAGGTGGCAATTCGAGCCTATTTGCTAGATTCCGAGGCTCCCGCACGCAAAGACGGCGCATCAGGAACCCACACATTATCACCGAATACCAGCCATTTTCCGGTAGTGCGGATCGAAATTTCTGATACTGGGATTGGCATAGATCCCGAAGATCAGCAGGCAATCTTCGATCGCTTTTTCCGAGTAGAAAACCGAGTCCACACTCTAGAAGGAACGGGATTAGGTCTTTCGATTGTCAGAAACATTATTGACAAGCACCACACTAAAATTAATTTAGTTAGCGAAGTGAATGTGGGTACTACTTTCTGGTTTGACTTACCAGTTTATCAGCATAAACAATCACTAGATATGGAAAATGCTTGGACGGTGGAAGCACAGGCTGAGACTGAAACAAGTTCGACTGCGGCTAAAACTGTTTAATGGAAAATGAAGATTGAAATTCATGCTAATTAAGCTGCAACAGAAATTGTCTTAGTTTTAAGGGATGGTTCTGGGATGGATTGACCATCCTCCCGGAGCGTGTCAATATAAAGCTCTATAGCTTCTTTAATATTGTTCTCTGTTTCTTCAAGTGTCTTACCTGTAGAAATACAACCAGGCAAATCTGGAACATAAGCTGAATAGTTAGCGCCGGCCAATTCAAAGATTACAACATATTCTTTCATTATTCGTCCTCCAGTTGTGCTTGCTTCCAAATACTTTTGAGAGTTCCAATGGCGACTTCATCAGAAAAACTACCAGGTACAACTACGATACCGGATTTTTCAGGGTGCTTCAGGACTCGATGACTTCCTCGCATTCTTGCTTCATACCATCCATCCGCTTCTAATCGCTTGAGTACCTCACGAATTTTCATTACTTGTCCTTTCTATTTTAATTTGTTCTAATACTGACTATTTAGCCTAGTCAGAAACTATGTTTAAAATCTGCTTAAAATCATCCGCTGTTAAGCCGTACAAATGCAGCGTGGTTTTATTGTCATCAGACAAATTAGGTACGTAGTTGCGCTTCAGCGCTCTTGATAAATATATATATAAAGAGCGCTGAAGCGCAACTACATACCTTGCCCGATCGCACATTCCCCCAATTCCCGCAAATTCCCCTAATTTTCCCATCGTTTACTCGTTTCCAGATTGGGTCTGAAAACGAGTAAACGGGTAAATTTGTCAAGACTTAAGAAAGAGTTTTTCTAGCGCGTTCCGATCGCTCTTCTGCGGTATCCATAACATCCGCCATTTTATCCACCATTTCCCCGGGATAATTTTCGAGTACCCGAGTAGAAAGCGAAATTCGCCCGCGACTTTGATCGAGGTCAACCACCACAGCTTTCAGGGGTTGGCCGGGGGCAAAAACTTGTCCGAGGTTCTCAATATATTTTTGGCTGACTTGCTTGATGTGCAGCAAACCGCTAACTCCTTCCAAATCCACAAACACGCCAAAAGGCTTGATGCTGCTGACTGTTCCTTCCACTAACTGACCGATTTGCAACTGATTTAAGGCATTCGATTGAGTCGCCATCCGCTGGGAAAGTACCAGTTTTTCGCGTTCGCGATCGACCTCCAAGAAATTCACGGTCAAAGATTGACCAATTAGCGATTCTATGTTATCGCGTTGTGCCAAGTGCGATCGGGGAATAAAACCGCGCATTCCCTCAACATCCACCGTCACGCCGCCCTTATTCGCCCCAGAAACTCGTACCTGAAGCACCTTACCAGTTTCCTGCAAAGCAACCAAATCTTCCCAAGCTTGCTGAATTAGTAACTGTTTCAGAGACAGAGTAACTTGACCGTCTGCATCTTGTTCGCGGATAATCAAAAATTCCCTTTCCTCGTCGAGGGGAACCACTTCCGACAAATCCGTTACCGTTCTCAAAGCAGCCTCTTCGATCGGCAAAAAAGCCGAAGACTTACCGCCGATATCAACATACGCGCCATTGGAGTCATACTCGAACACTTTGCCGCGCACTACTTGTCCCTTTTGGAACTCGTAATTGTGCTGTTCGAGGGCTTTAGCAAAATCATCCATTGAAAAAGATGCTTTTGCGCTTTGAGAACCTGTAGATTTGGAATTCATGTCAGTTGTCAGTTGTTAGTTATCAGTTGTCGTCTGTTGAAGGAAGAAGGAAGATGTTCCCCCACATTGGTGTCAACTTAGCCCGAAAGACCGCCAGGGAATTAATTCCCTGGCTAATAGCGAAAGTCCTCGCTCAGAGGACTGAAGAACTCATCAGTCCTCTGAGCGAGGACTTCAGCTTTGAGGCAGGGACTTCAGTCCCTGCCGGACTGGGGGTTGCAGCTTAAGTTGACGCCAATGGTCCCCCACTCTCCCACTCTCCCCCTCTCCCCCTCTATCTCTCATCTCCAACTCTCTAAGCTGGTTGAAGTTCCTGTTGAAATAGCTGCTTTACCTGCACCCACGATTCGGCTGCTGCGGTAGCGTTGTAACTGCCGCGATGGTCGCAGAAGAAGCCATGATCGGCATTGTAGCGGAAAATTCGGTGAGGAATTCTGTGTTTTTGCAATTCTGCTGCAATTTGGTCAACTTGTTCTTTGGGAATGCTGGCGTCTTGAGTGCCGTAAAAGCCGTAGAGAGTGCCTTGAATGTCCGCTGTACGGGCGATCGTCGGAGTTCCGCCCCCGGGGGTTAGAGTAGCGATACCGGCGCCGTAGAACGACGCTGTAGCCTTGATTTCGGGCAAAGTAGCGGCGAGGTAGGCGACGTGTCCGCCAAAGCAGAAACCGATGCAGCCAAAACCTTGTTTTTTGACGGACGGTAAGGTTTTGAGGTAATCGATGGCGGCTTGGATGTCGCTCAGCAGTTGGGATGCGGTAGTTTGTTCTTTGTATTGTCTGCCGATTTTGATATCTTCGGGCGCGTAGCCGGTTTCAAAGCCGGGGGCTTGACGCTGATAAATGGCTGGGGCGATCGCCACATATCCTTCCTTTGCTATTCTTTCTGTAACATCGCGGATGTGCGAGTTAACGCCAAAAATTTCTTGAATCACGATAACTGCGGGAAATTGTCCTGCGGCGGCGGGTTGGGCCAAGTAAGTGGCGATTTGCAAATCTCCGTTGGGAACTGTGACGTTAGCTGTGCGAATTTCTGGGTTAGGCATAATGAGTTTTAGTACAATTATATTTCATATCATGCCTGCTCGATTACCATAACAAAAACGGTTCGTAGTGCGGACTTCAGTCCGCAAAAAGCTGCGGACTGAAGTCCGCACTACGAACCTTACTTATTGCGGTCTATCGATCGGACATGATATCATTTGTAAATGTTTTTTTACAACATCACATTTCCGGGAAATTGCTGTTTCAAAACAGGCATCACCGGACAAGGTTTTTGCTCTTGCAAATTCTCGGGTTTGTTCCAAGTAAAAGGCCCTTTGTTCGCCGCCGCCATCCACAGCAAACTTTTGGCTCGCGTCATCGCCACATACAGCAATCTAAACTCTTCTGCTGTTTTCAAATAACCTGCTTGTTCCCACGCTTCGCCGAGATTTGGTAAAGGATTTTTTTCGTGCAAACTTGCTCGAATTTGCGCTCTGGCTACCTCGGCTAAAGTGAAATCTCCTAAAAATCGGGTTTGTGGCAAAACTCGCAAACTTCCGGGGATTGTTTGGTCGTGCAGAAATGGTAAAAATACACAATCCCAATCTAATCCTTTAGCTTTGTGCATGGTAATTATTGTGAGTTGACCTTTGCTGGTGTAGCGTTCTTCTATTTTGTCATCTGCATCTACTGGTTCAAATCTTTCGGAACTGACAATTTCGCTCAGCACTCCCAAAATATTGCTCGTTGAATTGTTGCCGGCTGTTTGGATTGCTACTCGTTCTGCTAATTTGTCGGCGGTTGCTAATTCTGTTTGGTCGTATTGCAGCGCTAAGGCTAAAAATGAGATGATTTGGTAGGGTGGTAACTCTAAGCGTGCTTGCAGCAAACCGCAGCAAAAATAACGGCATTTGCGAACTGGGTCTGACTGCTTTGGGTCTAGGGGGCCTGGGTAGAGGAATTGTTCGGGGCTGGTGGCAAAGGTATTGTAGTCTTGTTTGGGGATGAGTTGCCGATCGCTCAAAATCTTTAAGGCTGCTTTCAGGTAGTCTGGTGAGTGCGGGCGATCGAGAAATTGCAGCAATGTTAATATTTCCCAAGGTACTTGAGAATGTCTGTCTCGTTCCCCGACATCCTCAATTTTAATCCCGTATTTGCGTAAATCGCAGCTCAATCCGTGTTTTTGCGGATTTTCTAGGACTTCTTTGATAAACTTGCCTTGTTTGTTTTCCCGCACCAAAATAGCCATTGACTTTAGATTTTCTACTGGCAATTTGGGGCGATTTTCTTCATCCCTCGATTCACTGCCAGATTGAATATTTTGCTCGTGACTTTCCCAGGCAAAATCCGCAGGTAAAAATTCCTCTACTAACTCAATTACCCGCTTGCCAATTAACTCAACTGTCTGGTAAATATCGCGGGGAGTATGCAATTCTAAGCCTCGACCTATGGGGGCAGGATTAGCATTTTGTTGGGGGTCATCGCTGGGAACTGGTTTGATAGTTTGGCTTCTAAAAGGCTGTTCGGTTCCCGCTAATTCCGAGCTATTTACCCATTGCAACATAAAATTAGCTGCATCGATAATTATCTGGCTGCTGCGGCCTGCACCGTCCATTGTCGCTAACTTATTTTCAACTTCGCATTCGTCACAGAATTGGTTAAAATAAATTGGATCTGCGGGAGTAAAGGTAGAATTAATTGCTTGATTTGGGTCGCCAACTCTGATAAAATTAGGAGGTGAATTAGGACTGTCGGGATCGATCGCCAATGTTTTCAAAAGCTCAGTCTGCAAAGGTGTGGAATCCTGGGCTTCGTCCTCGAACACGGCAAATACTTGCTTTTGCTCGATCGCCCTGGCGCCCGGATTTTCCAACACCCGCAAAGCTGCTAAAATCATCTCGTCATAATCGATGAATTCCCGGCTTCTCAACAAAGCCTGATATTTTTGATATAAACCGCCGGCTACGGCTAAAATTTCATAGCCATCGCCAGAATCAATATCGCCCATTTTTAATAACTCTTCCGGCGATAAACCCGAAGATTTTGCCTCGTGAATCACAGTTTTAGCTAACTGCGGCAAAATCTCTGTCCGCAAAACCGATTGTCGCCGCAATCTCTCCGTTTCTTCTCCATCAAATTGTTGTCCTTCCAACAAAACTTGATATCGGCGGGGATTTTCGGCAATCCAAAGTTCTACACAAGTGCGAATTAAGCGGTGACTTTGAGTTGGAGTGACTAACGTCGAATTTTCGAGATTTAAACCCGACAAATCGGGATGGCGCATCGCAATATTTAAAGCTAAACCGTGCAAAGTATGTACGGCAAAACCACCTTGGTATAAAGACAATTGTGCCAATCTTTCCCGAATTTTAGCTTTAATATTAGCAGCAGCCGATCGCGTAAATGTCACGACAATTAACTGGCGGCGGTTGTAAAGTCGGTTGCGGGCGATCGCAATTGCAGACGCAGCAGCCATTCCCGTAGACTTCCCGGCCCCTGGAACCGCCGAAACCGCAAGGGGGCCGCCCGCCCAATCCGCCATCTCGTGCTGGCCCGCACGCAAGCTGTCGCGAATTTTACCGCAAGCAGCCGCCAAAAGAGCTGCTGGATCTAACTCGGAGAAAGTGCTGTTCGGGCGATCGATCTCGGCAGTCGATCGGCTAAAATCAGTATCAAATTCATCAGTCATGCGATTTTAGATTTTAGATTTTAGATTTTAGATCGGAAAAATATTAGTCGCGATCGGCCGTTTCAAGCGGTATCAAAAACCGAGTTACTGAATTTCGCGCGAAAGTCCCAACCCTTAAGCATGATTGCACTGGCATTACATCCGCGTTCATCTGCGGTTAAACATAAAAAAATCTTCAACCTCTACCGTTTCAATTTTAGTATCAGCTAAACTAACACAATCTATCCGAGCTTAAATTAAAACCAGCATAAAATTCAATACCCAAACCTTTTTACAGGAAAAACCCCCCATGAAAACCCACCTCAAAACCAATTCCGCGCCACACCAGTTAAACCCAACCAACAACAGCGCAACTCGATTTGCAGTTGTAGCATTCTTAACTTTATCCTCAGCCATTGCTTTACCAAGCTGTGCAACTTCCTCCCCCACCGGCTCAGCAAACGGCTTTGCTTCATCCCGCAGCCCTGAAAAGCAAATTGTCGCATCTGCTCCCCAATCCGCACCCGCAGCCGGAAGCGCACCCGGAGGCGCAGCGTCAAAAGTTGCTGCTGACACCGCAAACAAACCAGCCACAGAAAATCCAGCAACTGCTCCCCAACTGATTAAAAAAGCCGAACTCAGTGTAGTTGTCAAATCTATTGACACCAGCACTAAATCTGTCACCGAGATTGTGAAAAAACAGCGAGGCGATATCTTGGCTTTCCAAAACCAAAAGCCACCGGATTCTAGCGTGCGCCAAACCGCAACTATGCAGATTCGGGTACCTCAAGAAAAGTTAGAAACTACTTTAAATGCTTTAGCAAAACTCGGAAGTGTCGAAAACCGAGGGCTTACGGCGGAGGATGTTAGCGATCAATTAGTTGACAGCGAGGCTAGACTGCGGAATCTCCGCAAATCCGAGGAAGTTGTGTTAAAAATTATGGAGCGATCCGGCTCTGTTGGCGATGTTCTGAAAGCTTCTCAACAGTTGAGTACGATTCGGGAGTCGATCGAGCGAATTGACGCTCAGTTAAAAAGTTTGCGAAATCAAGTAGCCTATTCGACTATTAGTTTAACTCTAGAAGCAGCAGTCTCTGCCCAGCAAGAGCCCCAACCTTCTCTCGGCTTGCGGGTGCAGGAAACTTGGGGACAAGCGACTCATTCTGTGGGCGAATTAACTTTAGGTTTGTTTGCTTTGGGCATTTGGCTTTTGGCTTATAGCCCTTATTTCCTAGTAATTGGGGCGGCGACTTATGGTATAATTCGATTTAAGAAACAGCATTCTGTTCCGAAAGTTCAAGAACCGAAACCGCCTAATTAGTTATTAGTCAGTAGTCAGTAGTCAGTAGTCAGTAGTCATTAGTCATTAGGTAGCGAGGCACCAAACGCCGAAATATTGCGATCGCACTTGATATGATTTCCAATACTTCTGGACGCAACAGGTACTTTTATGGGATTTAATCTTTAGGTACGTAGTTGCGCTTCAGCGCTCTTTTCCTATATATCAAGAAAGAGCGCTGAAGCGCAACTACGTACTTTTTTGATTTAATGTAACAGTTGCGCAATTCCTGCCCAAATTCAGAATCGCTAATGGTACAAGGTGCGTCTGTCAACTGCCAACTGTCAACTGCCAACTGTCAACAGTCAACTGCCAACTGACTAATCATCAATTTGCCATCCATCTTTGGTATAATCTTCATCCACAATCTTCTTCGGACGCATCACCAAAACAACTCGCCCCAAAATCGACAACTGCGGCGCTGTTTCAAACCACTGCAATTCTAAATTGCCCGCATTATCGGCGAGGAAATAACTGTCAGCTTCCCACTGTCTTTGGGCGCGATCGGCAATAATCAAAACTTCTTCAACTTTACCTTGCAGCGGTACCGGCAGTCGATCGCTCATTTCCAAAACCGCCACCGGATCTTCCGCGTTCAAAATTACCTGCCATCCGGGAATCGCCACCCAAGCTCCAGCTCCGGAAAATTTTACCATGCGGAACGGCCCGATTTCCTCCGGCAAAGGCACTGCCAGCAAATCTGACGTAGAAAGCGGCAATTTGCCTACAACCGGGACAATCCGAGGCAATTGTTCCTCGGTATCGAGCCTGTAAACCGGCAAGCGGGGCGCTTCCCGCCTTGCAACTACTGTAAAATCGACCAGCAACTGCTCGATTTGCGCTCTAGCGGTTTGGCTGCTAGCTAATTTTAAACCGCGAGCAATTAAGCGCGATCGCTCTTGCAAATCGCTTTTCTGTCTCGCCAACTGCCAGCACTGGTAAGCTACAGCATCCCCGGGAGCGTCTGTGAACCCCTGCGGCAGACTCCCGAAGTGCGAAAACTCCTTAATCGCTTTAGCAACTTGGCGGGAATCGTCAACATCCAAATTGTGGGCCAACATCAAAGCTGCCGCTCCGGCTCGCTCTGCTTGCGAGAGAATCCGAAATTCGTATAAAATATCACTTCCTTTCCGCAGAAAGTGCGATCGAACTTCTTCCGCAGCGCCAGCGTTGACCATGCTGGTGTAAACTTGGGCTGCGACGCTGACTTGATTTTGCTGAATTGGCTCAAAACCAGTTTGTTCAAAAATCTGCTGAGAATTGCAGCCCGCTTGCAGCAGCGCCGTGCAGGCTTGTCCCCACTCTACCCAGGTGCCTTCCTTGCGGCGGAGCGATCGAATTAACTGTTCGACATCCACAGCATTAGGCGAGGGTGCAGGTGTAGAAGGGGAAGAATCTTGCGGTGTATCAGTCATAATTGAATCAAAAACCAGCGTTGAGTTATGTGTAATTGGATACCAGCAATGCTCCTGTCGCCGCAGAGCGATAGATTGATAGTAAGGGAGTTATGAGACTATTGTTACAGAATAGTTGCTCGCCTAAATTTACAAAGGGGAGTTTATCGTATTGTTATGGATAATGCCATTCCAGAGCTAGATCAAATTAAACGCCAGCTCATGACCCTACACCGACCGAAAAAACCAAAAATGCTGGTAGTAGACGATGAACCAGACAATCTGGATTTACTCTACCGCACTTTCCGACGAGATTTTAACGTGCTCAAAGCTGAGAGCGGGATTCGCGCCTTAGAAGTCCTCGGCATAGAGGGCGAAGTCGCCGTCATCATTTCCGACCAGCGGATGCCAGAAATGAAGGGAACGGAGTTTCTCAGCAAAACTGTGCCCCAGTTTCCGAATACGGTCAGAATTATCTTGACTGGTTTTACGGATATTGAAGACTTGGTGGATGCGATTAACTCGGGACAGGTTTATAAGTATATCACCAAGCCTTGGGACCCGAACGAATTGAAAATGGTGGTGCAAAAGGCGGCCGAGACCTATGAAGTTCTCAAGCAGCGGACTGAGGAATTGCATCGCGCCCAAAATCAAATACAACTGTTAGCAACGATCATGCAAACGGCTGTGGATTATCCGAGTTTGGAAGCAACTTTAGACCCAATTGCTACTGCTGTGAGCGATAATTTTTTGGCGGACGCTTGCATTTTGCAACTGGTCGAAGGAACTGCTTTAATGCCGGCTCAAGGCACTCACACCAGCGGTAAAACTGTGGAAAATTGGCTGGCAGATGACCCTCTGGTTCTAGAGGCGATCGCCTCTGGAGCTATTCAGGGTGCTGTGAATATTGCCGGCGACGCAGCCCTAGCGAGTCTGCCGCACTATCAAAAATCGGGCATTCAAGCTCACCTGAGCGTTCCGGTGATTCACAAAGGTCGATCGATCGCCCTGATATCCCTCCAGTGGAAACAACCTTGTTCCCTGCGCCCCGACGAACTCACAACAGTTCACCTCGCAGCTCAACAAGTTGCTTTGGTCTTGACGAGTTTTTAGGGTGATTAGTCATCAGTCATCAGTCATTAGTCATCGGTCATTAGTCATCAGTCATCAGTCATTAGTCATTAGTCTGCTCTATGTTTTGAGTATAAAATGATCGCCAACCAATGATTCAAGACAAAGCAGCGCCGATAGCAAACAATAAAAAAAGGATTAATGGCTGGCGACAGCATGACATGAATGGACGGATTAATTAGATTTTACGGCTCTCAATTACCAATGACAAATTACCAACCACCAATTACTAATTACTAATCGCCAATCACAAATAACAAATAACAAATAACAAATAACAAATAACAAATGACTAATAACTCAGAAGAAATTAAAACTATATTTAATCGAATTGCACCAGTTTACAACCAATTGAACGACTGGTTGAGCTTTGGGCAGCACCGGATTTGGAAGCAAATGGCGGTGAAATGGAGCGGTGCGGGCCCGGGAAATACTTGTTTAGACTTGTGCTGCGGCAGCGGGGATCTAGCATTGCTGCTGGCCAAACAAGCAGGGCCTACCGGTTGCGTATTTGGAGTAGATTTTTCCGCCGAACAATTGGCTGTTGCTGCTAAGCGCGATCGACCTTTTCTCACTCCTTCTAGTCCCATTTCCTGGGTTGAAGCTGACGCCCTAAACTTGCCTTTTGCTGACAATTACTTCGACTGTGCCACCATGGGTTACGGCCTCCGCAACGTGACGGACATCCCCCGCAGCCTTCAGGAATTGCACCGCGTCCTCAAACCCGGTGCAAAAGCCGCTATTCTCGACCTCCACCGCCCCAGCAATTCCCTGATGCGGAGCTTTCAAGAGTTTTATCTAGACACTCTTGTAGTGCCCGTTGCTCAGCAATTTGGCATGACTCAAGAATATGCCTACATTAATCCTAGTTTAGAAAAATTCCCGATCGGTCCGCAGCAAGTCGATCTCGCCCGCCAAGCCGGATTTGCCACCGCCACCCACTATCCCATTGCCGGAGCTATGATGGGAGTATTAGTCATTAGTCATTAGTCATTAGTCATTAGTCATTAGTCATTAGTCATTAGTCATTAGTCATTAGTCATTAGTCATGGGGAATTGGGAATAGGGCATGGGGAATTGGCCAAACAGGCCAAACAGGGCATTGGTTATTAAAAAAATCATTAACAACAATACTTCGGACAGTTTTAGATGCGATCGAGTCTCCGAAACCCTTGCTGGCTATATGCTGGACTATTTTTTCAATGTTTGAATTTGGCCCACTCGTTGCAGAAAATGCGTAAAAAATGGCATGGCTTACTACGTAAGGCTTACAGGGCCGTTAAAAAACTGTCCGAAGTATTGAACAAGTA
This sequence comes from Microcoleus sp. PH2017_12_PCY_D_A, assembly GCF_020738565.1. Classification (NCBI taxonomy): domain Bacteria; kingdom Bacillati; phylum Cyanobacteriota; class Cyanophyceae; order Oscillatoriales; family Microcoleaceae; genus Microcoleus; species Microcoleus sp. PH2017_12_PCY_D_A. The sequence goes on from NZ_JAEQCI010000028.1 coordinate 25,531, forward strand.
ACCACTAACTATTACCCATTACCCATTACCCAATGCCCTGTTTGGCCTGTTTGGCCGATTTGCCCTATGCCCTATGCCCAATTCCCCATGCCCTATTCCCAATTCCCCAATAATTGATGAATCCGTCTGACATTTGGCTTTTGTTGGCCCCACCTGTAGTGGGAGGAATTATTGGCTATTTCACCAACGATATAGCCATCAAAATGCTGTTCCGCCCCTATCGAGCTATTTATATCAAAGGGCGGAAGTTGCCTTTCACTCCCGGCTTGATCCCCCGCAACCAAGAGCGCTTAGCTAAGCGAATTTCCGACACAATTATGGGCTCGCTGCTGACGCCGCAGGAACTGCAAAACTTAGCGCGCCGCCTCCTCCAAACCGAGCGGATGCAGTCGATAATTCTCTGGCTGTTGCAGTTGGCACTGGATCAGGTAAAAGCAGACACAGAGCAAAGAACTGCTAAAATTCTCGCTAACATTCTGCGAGATTTACTGGGGGAATCTGTGCCGCGAATTCTCAAAGTTTTGGCGCGCCGGGAAGATTTTTTAGAAGCTCAGCTAAATCAAATTTTTGACCAAGTTTTGCTGGAAATTCAGTTAAATGAAGCTCAGGCGGGCCAGTTGGCTGATTGGCTGTTGCAGGTAGTAATACCGCCGGAAGTGCTGCGGCAGGCTTTGATTGACTTTTTGACCGATCGCAATATTTCAATCATCGACGAAGGGTTTCGAGAAAAAACCAGCGGCACCTATTGGGTAGTAGCAAATTTGTTTGGTTTGCGTAACACTTTAACTCGGCTGCGGACTTTTTGTCTGGATGACAGACAAGTCACAAATCAGCGGTTAGCAGAATTAACTGTTTCTTTGGGAATTCGCGGGCGACTTCAGGAATGGCTGCAAAATTTGTCGATGCAAAACTTACCGGTTTCGACGGTGAGACAGTTGCGAAAAACAATGCGCGACAGCGTTCGCAGCTACGTTCAAGAGCGGGGTACGGACGTACTTGACGGGTTGAGCAAATCTATTGACTGGGAAAATATTTCGCGGTTGATTCTCAATCGATTGCAAACTTCAGCGGTGATGAGCGCTTCGCTAGAAATTGTTAGCAAAGAACTCGCTTTGGTGTTAGATCGCTATCTGGAGCGAGATTTAGAAAATATTGTAGCTCAGGCTATCCCGATTTTGAATATCGATCAGGTAATTATCGATCGAGTAAAAGGCACTTCTCCCGAAGATTTAGAGTTAGCAATTCAGGGAATTGTCAAAAGCGAGTTGCAGGGAATTGTCAATTTAGGAGGCATTTTGGGTGTTTTAGTCGGCTGTTTGCAAACAGTTGTGCTTTTGCTCCAGCGTTGATTTATCGCGGCAGTTATGAGATATTTGTTATAGGCAAAGAAAACCGGGCGGTTGAAACCGCATCTATACAAACACTCACCCGCCGACGCAGATTGAATACTGGACGATTATTGCGTTATTTTCTTCATTCCGCGCACCATCCGGAATTCGTTCGTGTAGACGCGGTTTCAACCGCCGTCCCATCTAATTTACTTATTTCTTAAATCTATGCCACTTCCAAATTCTGACGATCGCACCGCCCCAAAAAACCCCCGCAACCTCAGCCGCCAACAATACGAGCGTTTAACCGCAGAAATTGCCGCTCCCTACCGGCCTCTGCGACAGTTGGTCTACGTAGCTTGTGGCGCTTCCGGCTTGATCGGCGGCGTAGTTTTCCTCGCTAAAATTGCCTCGGGGCGAGAAATTGGCTCTGCTTTACCCAATTTTGCCCTTCAAGTCGGAGTCGTGGCTCTGATGGTGTTCTTGTTTCGCCTGGAGCAGCGCGCCGAAGCCCGATCGCCGAAGTCGAAGTAACAAAGGTTTACAAATCTACACAAAAAGATACCTGAGGCAAGGAAAAGTTATAATTATAAAGAAATTATTACGAAACCCTGGTTTGCGATCGATCCCTGTCATTATATGAAGGTGGGTTCAATTGGGGTCAGCAAATTTAAAGACCCTAATCATAAACCGCTTCTAACTCGTTCAATTGGGGTCAGCTTTCATAAAGACCCTAAATATATAAAACAAATTTAAGCCCAGCGCCAGCCTTCACTGATAGAAGAGCTGGCGCTGGGTATTTTGCTATGAGCGGGTGATTGCCAAATGTGTCAAAGTCTAATTAGACAAAAAAGTTGGAATATTTTACTATGAGCAGATCGTTTATTACAGGGCGGTGGACGTTATTTTTAGCAGCAGGTGCGGGAATTGTATTTTACAGCAGCGCTGCGGTGGCTGCCGAAAAGGTAGTGCTCAAATACAGTGCGATCCGAATGACTTTACCAGTCAGCGAATTAGAAATTTTTGCAGAAACTGGGAAAATGTCGCCCGGGTTAGAAATGCTGCTGGGAAATGCAAAAAAAGACCCGGAAGCGGTTCGCCGCAGTCTGATGAGACCGGTCAAAGTAAGTCAAAGCTTGTTGGATCGGACGCTCAACAGTAAAGTTGGGGAAATAATTCTTGATGAAGTGGCTCAGGTAATTCGCACTCCTTCTGGGAAAGCCAATCGAGAAGCTTTGCGCGAGGCTTTGGTGCTGTGTGCAAGTAATGATAGCGAGATTACGCTGCTGGAAGCGATGAAGAATTATCCGGCTCCAGAGGTTAATGTTGAGGGCGATCGCTTAGTTGAAGCTTACGGCAAACTTGTAGCTTTGTCTGAACAATTTGGCGGCGCTTCAGAACGGCTGCAAGAGATTTTGAACAAAATTCGCCTGCCTAGACTGTAGCGCATTTTGTCAAGGAGGGTTGATTTGTGCGATCGCACAATGTTTCTCAAGCTACATAAATTACAGCGCAGTCAGATTTGATTTGTGCAAAATTTGCCTGATTTTTACCCGACTCTAAAACAATGTAACTGCTGACCAGCTCCCAACCAGACGAGAATCAGTCATTCCCACTTCTCACATTTAAAACTGTAGAGCTAAGTTCTAAAAGAAGTCCCAGTATCAATGTTCGATAGCTTACAAAAAAATTAATAAAAAATCCGTATAAATACTTATTTATAAAAATTTTTGCAAAAAAATGCAGGCAAGACCTTTTACATCCTTCACAAACTGAAATATAAATGGGTGGACATTCGAGATTAGGTAGCTTAAGATAGAGGAATCCTATCAAAGTCAGGCGCTTACAGAAAAACAGCTCGTCTTTTAAGCTCATGGTATGACAGGTGTTATTAGCCAACGAATTCCCTAAAACTCTTGACTAAAAAAGTTAAAAAAACACAAGGTTAAGAAACAGGATTAATTCACAGCATCTCAAATCAAATAAGATCAAAATCTTCCGGGTCATCGAAAGTTTCAGCGTAGTTGATTTTCAATCCATTCACTCTATTTAGTTAGTTGGTAACACTACAAACATGAACAACAATCCTATTCGTTCAAAAGACCGTTTCTTAGTTTTCGGCTCTCCGGCGATCGAAGATGCTGAAATTCAAGAAGTGGTGTCAACCATGAAAACAGGTTGGTTGGGTACAGGCCCGAAAGTCATGACTTTTGAAAATGACTTCAAAGCTTACAAAGGTTCCCAGCACGCGATCGCAGTCAACTCCTGTACGGCGGCACTGCACTTGAGCATCCTCGCTGCTTCGTTAAAACCCGGGGATGAAGTTATTACTACTCCGATGACTTTTTGCGCTACAGTTAATGCGATCGTCCACGCCGGAGCCACACCGGTACTGGCAGATGTCGATCCGGTGACAATGAATATTGACCCGGCTCAAGTCGAAGCTAAAATAACTCCCAGAACTAAGGCAATTTTACCGGTTCACTTTGCCGGTCGTCCCTGCGATATGGATGCCCTGTGCTCGATTGCTAGCCGTCACAATTTGAAGTTGATTGAAGACTGCGCTCACGCGATCGAAACAGAGTACAAGGGAAAGAAAGCAGGCACATTTGGCGACTTCGGATGCTTCAGCTTTTATGTCACCAAAAACATCACTACGGGCGAAGGAGGCATGATTCTGGCTCGCGCTCAAGAAGACGCTGACAGGCTGAAAATTTTAGCGCTGCACGGTATGAGCAAAGATGCTTGGAAGCGCTTTGGCGACTCGGGTTACAAGCACTACCAAGTGGTGGAAGTCGGTTTTAAATACAATATGATGGATCTGCAAGCTGCGATCGGCATTCATCAACTCAAACAAGTCGCCCCCTATTGGCAGCGCCGGGAGCAAATTTGGCAGCGCTACAACGAAGCATTTGCGGATCTGCCGATTACTTTGCCCGCCAACCCCGAACCAGATACAATTCACGGTTATCACCTGTACACCATTCTGGTAGATGAAGCCAAAGCAGGAATCAGCCGCGACGATTTTCTCAACGCTATTAATGCTGAAAATATCGGTGTCGGCGTACATTACATGAGTCTGGCCGAACATCCTGTGTATCAAGAAATGTTTGGATGGCAGCCACAAGACTATCCGAATGCTCACAACATCGGAATGCAAACAATTAGCTTGCCAATTTCGGCAAAATTAACCGATGCAGATGTTGAAGATGTAATTGCTGGTGTTAAAAAGTGTTTGGCGATCGGCAAAACTCAGGATCGTATAGTGGCAACAGCAGCCTAAATTCCAGAAATAGGATGATTGCTTCGATCCTTGAGAGTTAATCATCCTACTCCTGATTCTTCACTCCTCATCTCAAATCAGGTTGCATCGAAATGATTAGCTTTCTTGGTAATTGGTGATTAGTATCTAAACCTACCTAAAACAACCCAATACCCCGAACCCCGCAGCACTTACAAAAGTCGGAGAGCCGACAGCGGACTCTCCTGGACTTTTGGTAAAAAAGGGGGGTTATACCAATTTAATGGGTCGTTGCACCTATCTCGATCCCCCTCGCATCCCCCTGGTTGTAGGGGGACGAAAGAGCGGAATCTTGTCCCCCCCTCCCACCAGGGGGGTTAGGGGGGATCGGATTCGGGAGCAGCCTCATAAAAAATTGGTATTACTGATATTTTTGTCACCAAGAATAAATTGAAAGCCTTATGCAGCAATGATTTGAATCTTAATGAGGCTGACTTGCGACCTCCCAATCAGGAGAACAAAACAGCGATATCGCTTTTTACATTTAATTAGGTTGACCTACTTAATTATCCTGACGCCGTTGAGTAATAGAGAAGATTCATGTTATAGCCAAATACGGTTCAGAACGGAACAATCTAGCTGCTAAAAAATGCCTGTATCTCCCGTAAATTCGTGAGATTAAATTTGTCTTAGAGCGTTAACCCAACCGTATTGTGTTATAGCCCTTCTCAACAACATGAGGGAGGCAAAGACATTGTTTTTTCAAGCTTTTACGACTTAATTACATACCTCCAGAAACCCAAAAACCGCTATATGTTAAAATTGACTGCCTTATTCCCCATACATTCCAACAACCGAGGAATCAGCGGCGTATTTTTTTCAGTGTGCAAAGAATGGCAAGGCCCTGAGCTGAAGGCTCGCATGGTTGTCCCGAGTTGCGATCGCGAGTGTCGTGGCCCCAATGTAGTTGAAGCAATTCCGTCATTTTTGAGAAAACTATATTACCGCAGTCCTAGTCTTCCCATAATCAAAACAGAGAAGCGTTTTCTCAAAGATCTCAAGGATTTTGATGTGGCCTACTTGTGGCCGGGTCTCTCCGTTGATATTGTCAAGAACGTTCACAAACATAGCAAGCCGATTTTTATGGAGGCAGTTAATAGCGATCAAGGCGCATCTAAGAGAATCCTTGACGATGCTTACTCTCGCTTGGGACTGGAACCTCAACACACCATTACCCCAAAAAGTATTCAGGATGAAAAGGAAAAACTCAAGGGAGTTGATTTTCTATTTTGCCCTAGTCCGATAGTAGCAAAATCGTTTCAAGAGGCCGGAGTTCCTGAAGAGAAACTACTTTTAACGACAGAAGGTTGGTCGCCGGAGCGTTTCCCCAATTATCAATCCCGCAAACCGCCCCAGGAGGAAGTTAACGTCCTTTTCTTGGGTTTTGCCTGCGTCCGCAAAGGAGTTCATCTGCTGTTGCGAGCCTGGGAGCTAGCCGGGATTAAGGGAAAGCTGACAATTTTTGGCGCAATGGAGCCTGCGATCGCTCAAAGTTGCAGTGATTTGCTGAAACGTCCAGATGTAGTTCACTTTGATTATGCTGTGGACTACAGTTCTGCCTATCGCGAAGCTGACTTTTTTGCCTTTCCCAGTCTTGAGGAAGGTAGCGCACTCGTCATCTATGAGGCAATGGGTCATGGTTTGCCCATTCTTGCTTCGCCGATGGGAGGAGGCGGTATTGTGCGCGATGGCATTGACGGCATAATTCTTGAACCCTACGATACTGACGCCTGGGTGGAGGGATTGCGAAAATTATCTAGTTCTCCTGATTTGCGGGCTAAGATGGGAGCCTCCGCCCGCCAGGGAGCTTTGGAGTTGACTTGGCCAAAAGTTGCTGCTAGGCGCAAAGAGCAGATTCTGCAAAAAATGAACATGAAATAAATATTTTCTAGCCCCGGCGGTGATGTCAAAGCAATGTGAACCTACATTGATTAGGCGACACGCCGGTTGCGCTGGCTTTTGCTACAACATGGCGCGTACCCTTTACTCTGGTTCGCTTGAGATAAATCTTATGTAGCAAAAATAATGTCCCCTGCAATTTGAACTCCGAAGTTGAGAGTTAACTCCAACAGCATATTGGAGGGGATAGGGGCGGAATTTGACGTTGAATTTCACAAACCATGACAATCTCTGGTCTTGCTAGGCTCAGTAAGCCAAAGTTTCTAAAGTTTCCCGCAGATAGGAGCGCACCTGCTGGTCGATGGTGGCATTTTGCTGCTGATTCTCAAAATTGAGTTCTAGCTGCCAGCGTTGAAATCCTGAACTTGCGCCGATCGCAGATTTGAGACTGCCCCATATTTCAGAATCTTCGCACAGATCGATCGGCTCTGCGGCTTGAGGTTCTTGTGCGAGCGGTAGATAATTCGCCATATTGCTATACCTCTGTTGGAATCCCTTGTAAAGATTGAAAGCTTACCTTGACTCTCTCTATTATAGATTCTTCTCTCCAAATAGCCAATCTAAAATATCCACAACTTGCGATTAAATATTAAATATTAATACTATTAATAATCTCTATCTGAGCCGGAGCATTACCTATTTTTTTTACAGCATACATCGGCCGAAAGTAAAGTAGCTTAAACTACAATTATGTCGCTCTTAATTTTTTATTTTACTTTTCGATCGACTGTTGGGGTAGGGATGTAGGGCCCTTGGTGTCCGCAGGTTCTGAGTTGACTGTACTGCTGGATGACGTATTCTTGATGCCTTCTGCTGGTGGCATTGACTCTGCGGGTGCAGCCGGAGTGACAGTTGTCTCGCCCGCAAAAGTCGGCAAAAGTCGATCGCACGGCCAAGGTGCGATCGTAAAATCCTGCCTAATTTTTTCTAAAACATAAGGCTTTGTCGCTGCCAATTTTGATTCCGGCGTCAGCAAAACAGCGATCGCACTAGCAGATACCTGCAAAAACAAATTGCTAGCTAAAAAAGCCGAAGCTGCCAACAACAATCCAGCCCACCGCCTGGAAGGAGGAAACGGAGCCACCGAAGCCGCGAGGGGAGCAAATCGATATAGCTGCCACAAAATTACTGCCAGCAAAACAGCGATAAAAACAGCGATTCCTTGATTTAATTTAGTTTTAAACCGAGTCAGCATCTGCTGCTGCACAGAAGTTAAATTCTGCGGTTTCACGGCCGCGACTAAAATACTAAAAATGTAAAAAGGGCGGAACCATTGCATCCACAACACAGGAGCAATACCTGCTACAGCCACTAAAAACACTTCTAACCAGACAGGGAGCATAGGAGAACCCACTGCGAGTCCGAGCAAGCACAGTCCGAGGAAAATCGGCAGTGCAGCCGCCCCAGAAAGGTGAATCCACAAGAAAGGATCTGACCAAAAAGAACGCACTTTAATTAATTATTAGTTATGAATTATAGCCGAGTCTCAAATAGATGAGGTACGACTGGGGATAGGGCATAGGGCATAGGGCATTGGGCATTGGGCATAGGGCATTGGGCAAACAGGGCACGCAAGCATACCTCACCATGCTTGAGAACCGCTATATGAGTTTTGAATTTGGAATTTTGAGATTTTGGGATGCACTATTCACTCTGAAACCGATGCGATGAGTAAATATTTAGGGGTCAAACCGAGGACTTACGAGCAGAAATCGGGTTTATTTGGGTAATTTTTATTTGAGCGAGCTAATTTTGAATTTTAAGCAAGGGTAAAAACGATTAGGAAGTTATTAATTCCTTCTTCCTTCTTCCTTCTTCCTTCTTCCTTCGGTCAAATGTCAACTGTCAGATGAGTTTGGGAGTATTGAGTGAAGAGAATAGTTGAGAGCGATCGGCAATGCAAGTTGCCTTCACTCAAAAATTCTCTTCCAACTCAACACTCACAACTCAAAACTATTGAGAGAGCGTGCGGCGCTTAGTAACCATCCGGTAGGCTTCAATAATATCGCCTTCGGCCCAGTCGCTAAACCCGCTCAAGGAAATACCGCATTCATAGCCAGTATTGACTTCCTTGGCATCTTCCTTCATCCGTTTGAGGGAGTCGAGGACACCTTCGTAAACGACACTGTTGCCACGGCGCACCCGCACCTTACAGTTGCGGATGACCTTGCCTTCGAGGACGTAACATCCAGCCACAGCCCCGCGACCGATCGCGAACACAGCACGGACTTCCACGCTTCCCAGAGGTTCTTCCACCAATTCAGGTTCCAGCAAGCCTTCCATCGCGCCTTGAATATCATCCAAGAGTTTGTAGATGATGCTGTATTCCCGCACGTCTACCCCCGCTTGGTCTGCCGCTTGGCGAGCGCCGCTGGCGAGAGTAGTATTGAACCCGATAATCACAGCATTACTGGCTGCGGCGAGGTCAATATCAGTTTCTGTGATTTCCCCAGGAGCAGATAGCAGCAGTCGGAGTTGAACTTCTTTTTGAGGAAGTTGAGTTAGAGCGCCGACAATTGCTTCGAGGGAGCCTTGGACATCTGCCTTCAAGATCAAGTTGAGTTCCTTGAGAACGCCTTCCTTAGCTTGTTGAGAGAAGCCGCTGAGGCTGATCCGGCCGCCTTGCAGCAGGCGTGAATCTCGTTGGGATGTAGCTCTGCCGCTGGCGATCGCCGCTGCTTCTTTTTCGTTTGCGAAGACATCAAACTCGTCTCCAGCGCGAGGAACTTCCCGCAAGCCCAGCACTTCCACCGCGAAGGATGGAGTTGCTTGTTCTACGCGATCGCCGCGATCGTCGATCATTGCCCGCACCTTACCCAGAGCCGAGCCTGCGACCACAATATCGCCCACTCGCAGAGTACCGTTTTGCACCAACAGAGTTGCCACAGGGCCCCTTGCCTTGTCGAGGTGAGCTTCAATCACAGTACCCTTAGCAGGTCGGTTCGGGTTGGCATTGAGGTCTTCCATTTCCGCGACTGTCAGGATCATTTCCAACAGCGTATCGAGGTTTTCGCCTCGGATAGCGCTGACTGGAACCATCGTGATATCGCCGCCCCAGTCATCTGCGACCAAGCCGTACTCAGTCAGCTCTTGCTTCACCCGTTCCGGCTGAGCGCCCTCCTTGTCAACTTTATTAATAGCCACGACAATTGGCACTTTCGCAGCTTTCGCGTGGCTGATAGCTTCAATTGTCTGGGGACGCACGCCGTCGTCCGCCGCCACCACCAAGATGGCGATGTCTGTCACCCGGGTTCCACGAGCCCGCATTGCTGTAAAGGCTTCGTGACCTGGAGTATCCAAAAATACCACCTGTTGGCTGTTGCCTTCGTGTACCACATCCACGTGGTAAGCACCGATATGCTGGGTAATCCCTCCAGCTTCTCCCTGAGCCACCTTTGTTTTGCGGATCGAGTCGAGCAAGGTAGTTTTGCCGTGATCCACGTGACCCATAATTGTTACCACTGGCGGACGGCGTTCGAGGTATTCCAAATCTGCTTCGTCCAGCATCTCGATCACTTTGAGGGCTGGAGCTACTTTTTCTGGGGTTTCTACCTCTACACCCATTTCTTCGGCTACCATTCTCACCGCTGGAATGTCCAGGGTTTCGGTAATGTTGACCGCAATGCCTTTAGAGAACAGCCTCTTAATAATTTCGGTTTCGGGAACAGCCAAAGTAACTGCTAGTTCTTGAACGGTCATCGGTCTGCTCAGCAGCAGCTTTTCTGGACGTTCTACCTTAGCTTCGGCTGTTTTACCGCGGTTGCCGCGTCCCCCGGAAGAACCAGAAGAGCTTTTATCGTGAGAGGGGCCCGGTCTCTTATTTTTGCCGCTGCTGCCGGGTGCGCCCGGAGCTGGTGTTGACTTTGGTGCTGCTTGTCCCTTTGCCTTAGCTGGGCGGGCTAAAGACAGGCTGACGGTGACTGGTGCTGGCAGATCCAAGCCATTTTCTAAGTCATCGTCATCCTCGTCTATGGGTTTGAGGCGACGATTTTTGGCCTTGGCTGCTTTGGCTGCTTTGGCTGCATCTGAGTTTTCGTCATCATCTTCTTCCCAAATGACCTGTGTCTTTTTGGCTGGCTTTGGCAGCGTCGGCTTGGGAAGGAGAAGAGTATCCAGCAACAACGACGTATCGTCTCCGTCATCGTCTGCGTCATCTCCGGTGGCTGAGATGTCACCGCCCCGGCTGCGAAGCCCGGCGGCTGACGTTGCGGGGGCAAGGCTCCGGCGCGGGCCGCCCTGCTGGGGTCGATCGGCAAGTGCTGTTTTCACTGGCCCACCAGCACCTGGGCGAGGTCTTTGAACGTCGCTACCTCCTGGGGCAGGTCTGCTGGGGCGGCTCGGTTTCGCCGGCGCTTCCAGAGTTTCTCCCTGTTCTGATTGGTCTTGCTCGGTTCTGGCAAGTTTCAGGACTGGCTTGTTTCCCAGAGTTTGTGGGTTGCGGCTAGCCGACTCGGACGCCGCTCTGACTGGTGGCGACGTGAGTTTTGCTCCGGGCGGCGCTGGAGGGGCGACCGGCGGGCGGAGTGTGCGTTCTGGAGCCTTTTCTGACGGCGGTTGAGGTGCCGCAGGTGCTTGAGCCTGGGAGCTTGTTTCCGGGGCGATCGCACCTACAGTTTCCGAGCTTGTTTCTGAAGCAGCCGCCGATCCAGCGACATTTGGCTTCGACAGCACAGGTCGATTGATATTTGGTTTAGCTGGAGGCTGGAGTTGTTGAGATGCGGGCGCTTTGGGAGGAGTGGCCGCGGTGGCCCCAGGCTGTTTTTTTTGCTCCTCGTTGCCCGCAGGCTGGGACGAAGCACCAGCCTGCCGTACTTTTGGACTGCGTATTTCTAAAATTTGCTGCTTTTTTTGTTGGTCGTTAGGATGAGGGCCAGGTTCTCTAGATGGCGCTGCTGCTCTTTCGGGGGGAGCTGGCTTGCCGGGGGAAGAGTGGCTGGCTACGTATTTTTCCGCCGTTTTGCGAATGCGCTCTGCTTCAGATTCTGTAATTGTGCTGCTGTGGCTCTTTACTGAAATATTGAGCCGCTCGCAAACTGCCAAGATGTCTTTATTATCCAAATTTAGTTCCCGTGATAATTCGTAAATTCTTACTTTGCCGTTGTTCATCCACTCTGCCCTCTTTTGTGCCAACCAGTTTTTACATTTTGATTTTTTGTTCTAATGACGACATCATTCGCTGTGATTGATTCAGTGTCAAGAATCGGGGTTTTGGTACTCGCTCAGCAATTTTATCTAAAAGATGCAATTCGCTGAAGTCTGCGGTTGGAGAATTCTCAAGTATTTTTGGGAAAGCCAGAATTGTCAAGTCTGAATTTTGGCAACTGCCACAAATCAATCTTTAAAGTTTGTCTTTCCACCTTGAGGATACCTCTGCTAGTACCCTACCCTTATCTAATCTGACACAAATCTTTCCAGACTGGTGGGCAGATCGGATTGGGGTTTGAGAGCTGGCGCTACCGGTAATTACTGGTAGGGCTGCCAAGAGGGTTTATACAGTCGAGGCCGAACTCTTGTCGGTTTGGTGCCCGATCGATTCCGAGTCAGATGTACAGTCAGATGTGGCTAAACGCTGCCAAAGTGTTTGGTACAGTTCGTCAGACACAGACGCTTTGAGCGATCGCCCAAGTCGATTTTTTTTCTGAGCTGCTTTGAGGCATTGGCTCGCCGGACAAAGGTAAGCGGAACGACCGAGGCCGCGATCTAATTGTACCTGATGAGAAGGATAGAGCCTGACTACTCGCCAAAAAGCTTCCTTAGGAGCTACTTTTCGACAACTTGCACAACACCGGTAGTTCGGTTTCATTTCTAGTGATTCGGGGAGAGTTGGGAGAGTGGGAGAGGGGGGAATAGGGGAATTTTCCTCCTTGTCTCCCGTACCAGAAACATAAAAGTGAATGTCGCAGTTTTTAGACTGTGGCTGCGGTTTCGTCCGTGGCTGGCTCGTCTTCCTCAAATTCTGCCGTTTCCTCGTCGCCGTCGTAGCCGGATGCTTCCTCTTCGTCGCCGTCGTAGCCGGATGCTTCCTCTTCGAGCCTGCTTGCTTCTGCAGCCAACTTGATGTCTTCGGCCTCGCGATCGTACTTAACAATATCTTTGATATCGATTTTCCAACCTGTGAGGCGGGCTGCAAGGCGGACGTTCTGACCTTCTTTACCAATGGCAAGACTCAGTTGGTCTTCCGCGACCAAAATGTGAGCGCGCCTGCCTTCTGGGGCAACCAAACGCACTTCATCTACTCTAGCTGGACTCAGAGCGTTAGCAATATAGGTTGCAGGATCTGGAGACCAGCGGATCACGTCTATTTTTTCCCCGCGCAATTCGTTGACTACTACCTGAATTCGCGATCCCCGCGCTCCGATGCAGGCTCCTACCGGGTCTACATCGCGATCGAGAGTATCTACTGCTATTTTAGTCCGGGGGCCGACGTGCCGGGAGGGCGGATTTGCCTCCCTAGCTACGGCGACAATCCTCACCACCCCATCTTCTATTTCTGGTACTTCGTTAGCAAACAGGTAAACCACCAAACCGGCGTCTGCTCTAGAAACAAGTAACTGCGGCCCTCTAGTAGAACCTTCGCCTACTTTTTTGAGATAAACCTTGAATGTAGCGTTCGCACGGTAATTGTCGTTGGGCAACTGTTCGCGTTTGGGGAGTTCGGCATCTACTTCCGGCTGACCGAAGCTGCTGGTAACTGCCAAAATTACCGACTGCCTCTCAAACCTCAGCACTCTTGCTTGAAGAACAGTTTCTTCTAAATCTTTAAACTCTTCTTGAATCATTTTGCGCTGTTGGTCGCGCAGTTTTTGAGCAAGGACTTGTTTGGTCTGGATGGCTGCCATCCGACCAAATTCTTTTTGATCTGGTGTTACATCTACGAGTACGATGCTCCCAGGCTGAGCTTCTGTGGCTACTTCTTGTACTTCAGAAAGTGCTATTTCGTGATCGGGATTGACGACTTCTTCGACAATAGTTTTGTTAGCTAAAACGCGAAAACCTTCTTGTTCTGCGTCTAATTCTACATCAAAATTGTCGAAGTATTCTTCGCTGAAGTGGTCGAGTTTTTGGGTGCGGCGGTAGCGTTCGTATCCTTTAAGCAGGGCTTCTCGCAATGCTGCTTGGACGGCGTGTTTGGGTAAATTTCGCTCTTTGCTAATACCTTCGATCATTTCTTTGAGTCCGCGCAGGGGAACCATTGACATATAAAACACTCCTTTTTTTGCTGTGGCAATACGTAACTGGTAATCGGAAATAGATGATTGGTAATTGACAGTCGGTAATTGTTGAAAAAAGTGATAACTGATGATTGATGAGTTACAAAGATAGCATTAGGGCATCTGGGTGCTGCAACAATTTATTGGTTGTTCTACTTCAACCCTGTGGCTAAAGATGTGATTCTTAAAAATTAACTCGCAGCGAAGCATTTTTAGCTTCCTGCGAGGCAATCTCAAAACTCAAATCGGGCAGACACGGGGGTACGGCCCCTACAACTCAAAAGTCAAAATTTCCCTTTTTTACTCCTTACCTTCGTCTAGTTCAACTTTGACAATCTGAGGGCGGGGAATTTTAACCTGTCGCCCTTTTTGATTGAGATAAACGGTTGTTTCATCCCTGCCCACAAGTAGTCCTTTCCACTCTTTGATTCGCGAGTCGGGTTCGGTGGCTGTGACTGTGACGGGGAAACCTTTAAAAGTAATGAATTCTCGATCGCTGGTGAGCGATCGGGATATTCCGGGACTGGAAATCTCTAGCACGTAAGCGTCGGGGATGATGTCGGATGCGTCTAACTCGACTTCCAGGGCTGTACTCATCCGCTCGCAGTCGGCTAAACCGGTGTCTTGCTGAAGGTTACGGATGTCTACCCGCAAGACGGGAGGATTTTGGTTGGTGTGAAACACTGCTCCCACTACTTCCAATCCCAGTGTTTCTGCAACGGGGGTAGCTAAGTCAATGATTTGTGGGATTAGGGGATGAGTCATATCGAATACTTAAACTAAAACTCCTGAACTCGGACACGGCAAGGAAAAATCAGGTGTTGAGATTGCTTTGCTTCGATCCGCCAAAAAAACGGAGACCAGCCCCGACAGGGCCCTCGGGATCTGCCCAAAATTTTAGACTCTAGTTCGAGCTCCCAGATTCACGGAGGTGCAAGTAAATCTCAAATCTAAAATCCTTCGACAGTTCAACCTCATGCCGAAGTCTCAAATCTCAAATCGACTGACCTGGTTTTTGACCGCTAGATATGAGTGTTTTACCGTTACATAAATCCCACCCAAAGTCACCCAAAATTTGACAATATTGGACTTTGAGCTTCGTTTACTTTCTACTTCAACCTGGCGGTGTCGGCACTCACCAGTCCATAGACTATCCCCGCCTAACTGACGGTTTTTGACAAATTAATTGCTGCGTTTAAATCGCGGTCAATAACAAATCCGCAATTACCGCATTCAAACACTCTCTCGCCCAAGGAGAGTGTTTCTTTTTTGCTTGAGCAATTAGAGCAAGTCCTGCTGGACGGGAACCAACGGTCAACTACTACTAACTTTGAACCGTACAACTCGCATTTGTAGGTTAACTGGCGGCGAAATTCAAAGAATCCCATATCAGCAACAGATGCAGCCAGTTTGTGATTCTTCATCATCCCGGATACATTCAAATCCTCTATGACAATTACACCGTGGTTTTTGGCAAGTAATGTCGTCAACTTGTGCAGTGTATCTTTACGGATATTGGCTATTTTTCTATGCAGTCTAGCTATCTTGACTTGTGCTTTATTCCCATTGCTTGAACCCATAATCTTATGGCGATTTAGCCATTGCAGTCTCGACAGTTTTGCTGCATATTTCTTGTAGGATTTTGCACCCAAAGCTACGGAACCTGTTGAGAGAGTGGCTAGTGATTTAATGCCGAGGTCAACTCCTATAATAGTTGTATTGCCTAACTCTTGCTGTTCTACATCAAATCTGAAACTGATAAACCACCTGTCGGCTTGACGGGATATCGTACAAGACTTGATTGATACTTGTGGGAGTCTTTCGTAAGTTTTGAGAATACCAATTACAGGAACTTGGATTTTGTTACTCCCCAAGATTTTGACAGTGCCTTCCAAGGTGAAAGAATCTCGCCGCCCTTTTTTCTTGAACTTAGGTACGCCAGCAGTCTTTTTAAAACACCGTTTCCAAGCTTCGCGCAATGCCATCAATGCGATCTGTGGTGTAGATTTAGAACACTCATAGTACCACTGATTTTCTGATTTTACCAAGGCTACTAACAGTTTATGGAGGTCAATAGCAGTGGGAAATTTGAGTTTTTCGTCTGGATTGGCTTTGTTGCGATCTAGAATATTCTTGGTCAGCCACAATCCCCAGTTCCAGGCATGACGTGCTACTCCACAGTGTTTAGCTAACATTACGCGCTGAGAGTTATTTAGTTTCAATTCGGTTTTGAATCCGAGTAGCATAGCAATTGTTTAATCCATTAATTACTGAAAACCGTACAGAAGCAGAACCTGCTTTGAAAAGCCTACCCACAATTGAGCAACAATGGGTGGGTTTGTTAAAGAATCAAGTTACAGTTTCTAGCCCTAAGCCGTTTGGCTGCGACTCATGCAACAAAAAAAGTGGGTTCGACCCACTCCTAGGTGAAACAGTTTCTTCCAAGAAGTTTGAGGGCTACTTCCGATCGAAGGGAGGCCTCGTTTCTCAGTTTAGCTCGATCGCCCGCCCAGTGACAAATCGCCTTCGGAACGAGCCCATTGGCGGAGCGGGGAATTAGCCTGCATAGGGCATGGGGCATGGGGCATGGGGCATCGGCCTGCATAGGGCATCAGGCATTGAGCATCAGGCATTGAGTATTAGTTCGCCAACTGTCAACTGTCACAGGTCAACTGTCAACTAACTAACGCGGGGCTATGCGTTGCAATTCTTTAGCTTGTTCTAAAATTTTCTCGAAGTCTTCTTCGCTCAACCGCTGGATGTAGTTGATTTTGAACTCTTCTAGGAAGTCGCACAGCAGCAGTTGTATTTCTTGCAAGGTTTGCTGCTGTTGCAGTTCGGCTCCTAAAGCTTGCCCGAAATGCTGGACTAGCTGGCTTGAGAGTTTGGTACCTACGGGGTCTTCGCTGGCGATTTTAAAGGCTTCGTAGGCGTCCTGGGGGCCGAGGGTGACTAATTTGGAGAGTTCTGCAACTAATTGCTCTGCTAGCTGTGCGGGCAGGTTTCCCAGTCCGGGTACTTGCTTCCATCCTTGATAGAGAGGGGATTGTTTGAGAAATAATTCTATGTTGTACCGCAGGAGGGCTTCTAAGTCTGGCTGGAGTTGGGGCAGGACTTTGTAGACGGTGATTTGGACTAGATGGGTGGCGATCGCTTCTATTTCATTGATATTGTTGATGTCTAGATAGCGTTGTTTTTGGGATTTAAATAGTTGACGGGCTAGTTCGCCTGTGGTAATCGATTGTTGCATCTGGTTGATGAGTTGAATTACTACTACTTCGGTCAATTCTTGGGCGAAGTTGGCGACGAAACCCCGGCTGATTTGGGTGCGTATGGGTTGGAGGTCGGGCATTTTGGCTTGGTGGATGCGAATTGTGACGGGCAATACTCGCAACAGGGGCCAGAAGGGAAGGAACAGAAAGATGTCGTACCACCGCCAGAGCATGGCCGATCGCCAACTGACGCTGCGGTGGCGGCGGCTGATGAAGTAGGTGCGGGCTAGAAATTCGATCGCGAATATGGCAATAAATGGCAGGTCGATTTGCCAGAAGTTGTCGGTAAATTCGCCGTTTTCTTCGATCGTGCGGTAATAGTTGGTGGCGATTAACGGCTTGATTTTGGCATCAAACCAGTTGATTTCTTGTTGCCAGCCTTGTTTGTTTAAATACTCTTGGCTCCAGAATGTTTGGAATGATTGTTTTGCTGATTGCTGCGGATTCGGGGCGCGATCGCGCATCCGGTCTTTAATTTTTTCTAAGGAACCACTTTTTGATGCTACTCGAAACGGATCTTCGTCGATCATTCTCGCGCTCAGAGTGTTTATTTCCTGCAATTTGGCTGCTACTTGAGGAGAGGGCAAGCCTGTTTGCACTACTTGATTTTTTAATTGTTCTAAGGTCTCTAGATATTTCTGGGTGTCTCGGTGGGGTTTAATTCCTTTAAATGGGTCGTATATTTGAGTGAGGACTGGTAGTTGTCGTTTGTAGAAATCTCGGGCGGGAACATAAGTTATATCAAATAATACTAGGCTGAAATTTCCTAGGGCGACCAGTGCAATGAACCGCTCGAACCAGGGTACTTTGGGTGATTCTTTGCGGAAGTTTTGAGTTTGAGATGGCTGTAGTTTTGGTGTCACTGGCAGTTCCTAATTAAGTAGAAGGAGCGAAATAAATGTAACTGGTAATAGCTGGAAAAAAGGAAACAGCTTAAACTGGCTAATTGTCGCGATCGCGATCGCGATCGAGCAAGCTATTATTTATTTTAACCTGGGGAGAGTTGGGGAGTTTTGGATTGTTGATTTTGCTGGGCTTGGTAAAATTTTATACTGGTAAAATATGAAGGTCGATGCCAGCGGACGATAGCTTCGCCGCGCCTACTTGAGGGCAGCCGCAGATCCCGTCAGCCTGATTATCTCTGTCAATAAAATTATATCTCAGGCGGAATCCTAAGTTTTTTTTCGGCGTTGCAGAGCCAACTGGGCTGGTAATAAATTACTATTTATGTTCAATCTGCTCGCTATTTGACCGCCCAAAAATGGATACTTGTGAACGACAATCGTTGTGAAGAGCCCAAAGTTTTAGACTCTTGTTCGGGATCGGGTGATTCGCGGAGCTGCAAGTGAATCTAAAATCTAAAATTATTCAATCTAAAATCTAAAATTGACTGACCGCTAAGTCAAATGTATTGCACCGATCGCAGTTTAAGGTTAGATTTGACTTCGAGTTTGAGGTCAAACCGTCTTGAGGGTTATACTTGCTCAGGGGCAGTCAGGCGAGAGCACCCAGTGAGCGCGAGGGTGGCTGTCGCCTCCGTAAGGTTCGGGGTCTCGCCTCAACAAAAACCAGCTCGCGATCGGACTCTTGAATAAAATGACACCCTGAATATAATTTTGTTCGCATTTTTTTTATATATGACATACTGCCTTAATCTCGATTGCCCAAAAGACAAGCGTCAGAACCCACCAGGCACAAAGTATTGTCTTAATTGTGGTTCAAAGCTGCTGTTAAAAGACCTTTATGCAGCAACTGAGCCGCTGCGCGACGGAGGATTTGGCAGGACTTTTAGAGCAGTCAATCATGGAAAATTTGAGGAACTTTGCGTTATAAAACAGTTGTCTCCGCCGCAGGAGTTTCAGCGTAAGCCAGCTCATTTTAAAAAGTATGTCCGACTGTTTGAACAAGAGGCAAGGCGGCTTTACGAACTGAAACACCCACAAATTCCTCAGCTAATTTCTTATTTTGAGGAAGATGGAAGATTGTATTTGGTGCAAGAGTTTATTGATGGCAATAATTTAAAGGATGAGTTAGAAAAGTACGGTGCTTATAGCGAGCTTAAAATTAGGGAACTGCTGTTAGATTTGTTGCCTTTGCTGAATTTTGTTCACGAGCGCAATGTGATTCACCGGGATATTAAGCCTGAGAATGTGATCCGCCGCAATCGCGATCGCAAGTTGGTACTGATAGATTTTGGGGTTTCCAAACAGGTAGTAACTGATGCTCCGACCAAAACGGGCACTAAGTTGGGAACTCCGGGTTATGCGGCGCTAGAACAGCGGCACGGTAGGGCTGTTCCTGCTAGCGACCTTTACAGTTTGGGGGTGACTTGCATTCGCTTGCTGACTTCTGTGATGCCTTATTTGGATATCTACGGGGACATTCACGATGACCTTTACGACCCGCTTGAAGGTCGCTGGCTTTGGAGGGAGGCTTTGCCGAAAGGAACAAAGATTAGCCAGGATTTAGGTCAGATTTTGGATAAGTTGATTCAGGAATATGTCAAAGACCGCTACAAATCTGCTCTGGAAGTTTTTGATATTTTAAAACCGGCTGCTGTTGTTGTCCCACCCGATTCTAAGTTGCCGCAAGCAACTGTTCTTAGTCCTTCTTTGCCGACTCAACCTGTGACTGAAAATCCGCTAATTGCGGTGAATTTAGAGTCGGAAAAAGGGATTGATTATTCTCAGTTGGAAAGGCTGCTGGCTGCTAAAAATTGGCGGGGTGCTGATGAGGAAACTTCTGTGAAAATGCTGGAAGTGATGCAGCAAGTTTCCAGGGGTTATTTGAGCGAGGAAGATATTAGGAAGTTTCCGGCTAAGGATTTGCAGACGATTGACCAACTTTGGGTGCGGTACAGTCACCGCAGGTTCGGTTTTTCTGTGCAAAAGGGTTTTTGGGTGAAGTCGGGGGGAAAGGCTGGTGTTTATGATGCTGATGTTTGGGAGAAGTTTGGCGATCGAGTGGGCTGGCGAGTTGACGGTCAGTGGGTATACTATTCTGAACTGAATTTTACTTCTAAGGCAAAGCCTGGACATTTGCCGGGAGGGACTGTTTTTGGGTGGGAAGGTGGGGTTTTGTGCGGTGTTTTGGGCTTGGGTGGGATCTGGTTTCTGCTGTCGCGGCGAGATTTGTAGGAAGAAGGAAGTTCGGCAACGGATTTTATAACGGATTTAACGGATTTAACGGATGGATTTTGAGGTTCGGGGGAAGAAAGTCCCGAAGGGAAGAAGGCCCGAAAGGGAAGAAAGGGGAAATAATGGCAAAGGTGGTAATTATTTAAAGAGTTAACAAATTTTTAGTTCATTTTTCAATAAGCTGTCCCCCATGGGAATTGCATATTTCAATCAATGGGTCAAAAGCATCAAATTCTTTCGCCGCCTTCGTTTTTCCCGGGACTTAGCTACAGGCGCTCGATCTAGGTAGCTACTGATTACAGTTTGGCGATATGTTCTGTAGAAATTAGGTAGAAAAATAACAGAAAATCAGATATAATTGCTAACCATTTTTTTTGTGATATGTTTTGAGTGAAGGGGAAGTTTACCAAGCTACAGACCAGTCCTTATCCCTAGAAAAGTATTAGGGCGGGCTTTGGCTGCAATTTATCAAGGAGATTTCTCTATTATGTTGCAAGAAAAACGTCTCAAGCCGTGGACTGTAGTTCGATCGCTTCCGAAGGTAGAAAAGGTGGTTGTGGGTCAGTTTCGCCCTGTGGTCTGATGCAGACGGTGACTTGCAAATTCTTAAGCGAATGGTTCCGGCAGATCGGTTGAATGTTGTGTTCGATGCCGTAGTTCCAGCGTAATGTCGCTGCTAAGGATCGTGAATTAAATAATTTACACATATTTGTGGGATGGGCGGGGGAGCCCGTCTCTAAAGGACGGGCTCCCCCGCCCATCCCACAATCACAATAAAAATTGTAAGTTATTTAATTATCATTCCTACATTGATAAGCGATCGATCGCCCGAACTGTGCGATCGCCTCTTTTTTTACATGAGAATTTACAGAAAATATTACATAAAAATTGCGATCGCACGCGCGGGCGATCGCAACTAAAATCATTGTCCTTAACTGCGGCGAATTTCTGTAACTTGGTCGGCAACATCCAAAATTGCTGGCGGCATCGAAGGCCCAGTCAAAATAATATCCAAATCGTGCGGCTTGCTGCCAATCAATGTCAGCACTTCTGCTTCGGGAATCAAGCCTAAATTCACCGCTAAACTCAACTCGTCGAGAATAACTAAGGCGTAACTGCCGGAGAGTACCGCATTTTGAACGTACTGCCACAATTGTGCGATCGATCGCGTTTCGATCTCATCTAAATCCGCATTCTCAATGCAGCGGGGCAAATCGCACCGCACCCAATCTAAATTTTGCCCGAGTCGCACGGGATGTTGATGCCCTTGATTGATTCCCCCTTTGAGGAACTGCACTGCCAACACCGGAGATCCCTGTCCTGCAATTCTCAGGGCCTGAGCCATAACATTTGTAAAAAAGCAGCGGTGCGGGCCTGTAAAAACTTGCACCAGCCCTTTAACTGTGTAGGGCAAGCTGTGGGTCAAATTGAGTTTAGGGGTTTGTAACTGAGCAACCATAGGGCAATATTTAATTAGTAACTAAGTCTTGACTGCTGCTCCGAGCTGCACGTGGCTGGAGCCTGCTTAACAATATATAGTGTACTTGGCCGATCGCAGATCCGATCGAACGCTAGATATACAAATTGTCAAAAGCTAGCGGCAGTAGCATTCGGAGCCGTCAATTAGATTTTGAACTCAAGCAAGCACTTGTGCAGAAGCCTGCTTTTTTAGCGAAATATAGCAGGGAAGCCGACAGTTATGAAGTTATAGATCCAAAAACCCGTGCGATGAGAGTCTTGGTGGCTCCAGGATTGTCAATAAAACGTACAGATCGCATAGAATTTGAATGTCGTGGCACTAGGAGCAGGCACTGTGAGATTGGTGATTCTGGGAGGGCCAGGAGCGGGAAAGGGCACTCAAGCACAACAATTGTGCGACAATTTGAGCATTCCTTTGCTTGCAGTAGGGGACATTCTGCGTGCCCAAATTGCAGGTGAGACAGACTTGGGCAAGTTGGCCGTGTCTTATGTGGAAAAAGGCGAGTTAGTTCCCGATGAAATTTTGATTCGATTTATCGGCCGCCGGCTGTTGCTGTGGGATGTGTTTAATGGCTGGGTGTTGGAGGGATATCCGCGAACGGCTTTTCAAGCTGAGGAATTGGATTTTTTATTAGAGGATTTGGCGCAGGAGCTAGATTGGGCAGTTTGGCTGAAGGTGCCGACTTCGGTGTTGCTGAGCCGATCGATCGAACGCGATCGATCGGACGATGAGCCCGAAATTTTGCAGCGCCGGCTCGATTTGTATGAGGAACGCACTATTCCGATTTTAGAGTATTACGAACATCGGAACAAGCTGTTAACTATCAATGGCGACCAATCCCCAGAACAAGTCCAGCAGGATATTCTCACTATTATCGAAGCTAATAGTTAGTAGTCAGTAGTCATTAGTCAGTAGTCATTAGTCAGTAGTCATTAGTCAGTAGTCATTAGAAAGAAGATTAATTCCCTGTTTGACCAATTCCCTGTTTGACCAATTCCCTCTTTGCCCCATGCTCCATGCCCGATGCCCGATGCCCAATTCCCAATTCCCATTACTTAAATATTATGTCTTTCCAGCGTCCCGACGGCAGACAACCAAATCAACTGCGTCCGATTAGTTTCGATCGCGAATTCAACAAATTTGCTAGCGGTTCCGTGCTAGCCAAAAGTGGCGATACTCAGGTACTTTGCAGCGTTACAATCAAGCCGGGAGTGCCGAGGTTTCTGGAGAATACCGGACAAGGCTGGCTGACGGCGGAGTATCGAATGTTACCGGGAGCTACGCCGCAGCGACAAGAGCGGGAATTTATGAAATTATCGGGACGGACTCAAGAGATTCAGCGGTTGATCGGGCGGAGTTTGCGATCGTGCTTGGATATGCAACTGTTGGGAGAACGAACAATTCTGGTGGATGCGGATGTTTTGCAAGCAGACGCGGGAACTCGCACAACTTCTATTAATGGCGCGTTTGTGGCTGTGGCTGATGCTTTGAATAAGTTGGTGCAAAAAGGTGATTTAGGGCGATCGCCCATTATTCGTCAAGTAGCAGCCGTATCTGTCGGACTTTTGGAAGCAGAGCCGTTTTTAGATTTGAATTATCTTGAAGATGTGGCGGCTGAAATTGATTGTAATGTGGTAATGAATGGAGATTTGGATATCATCGAAATTCAGGGAACTGCGGAAGAGGGAAGTTTTAGCCGCAGTCAGTTAAATCAAATTTTGGATTTGGCAGAAACAGGAATTCAGGAATTGTTGCAGGCTCAGCGGCAGGCTTTTTAACACAGATTGTTTTTATTCATCCCCATCGAACTCAGCTAAGATGCTACGAATCTCAATAGGACTAATATCTTCTCGGTCTGATTTAGCTTAACTTGTGAGTAATGAGAAAACACGATCGTTGAAATTACGTTATTTTCTTTACCGCGGAGGCGGACATCGTTTCTGTAGGCGCGGTTTCAACCGCCGCCTCGTCTTTTAATTTAGCATTTCGACCCAACTAACTGGTTTCCAGCGGCTGACGCTGGTAACGAGTAAATCCAAAATCTAAAATCCAAAATCTAAAATCTAAAATCGGTTGACGGCGGGCCCCCTATGCGGCTACGCTGTGAATTGAGAGGTTGCTTTGCTTGCACAGGAGGCAACCCGCGTCGCCCGAAAATCTAGTTGCACTCCCTCCGCTCCGCTCCGCCCAAAGCTGCGCTAACAGCTAAGGACAGCATAACCGCCAAACTGATACAAGCAGTGTGGAGGCTAACGGAGTATCTTAACATTCTCTGTGGCCGCCCTGCTATGCGTTGAATTGCGGGGCGGCTGGATTTTTGGGTTTTTCTAGAAAACCCAAAGTCAGGAGAAAAATAATATGTCACAGGAATTCGTGCCCGACGAAAACTTATCCGATTGTCCAAATTCGGATTCAACGGCGGTATCGGAACAGGATGTGCTGCTGGTAACGCTTGTGGGTTCGCCCCAGGGTGTGCGGGAAACGATTCTCACTTTGTACCGATTGGGATTTGCTGAGGTTGGTGATTGGAGTCCCGTACAACGCGCGGCAAATGCTGGCCAGGTGATGAGTGTCCTGATTCGTCGGAAAGTGCGATCTGATAGTACGTCGCCGGGAAGGTAAGCTGGGAGGTTGAGTCCTTCTGAGCAAATTTAGGACTTACGCGCGGGTGGCCAGAAACCGGGTTTTTTCGAGAAGACTCGTTGTGATTCGCAGATTTTGGGAAAAAACCCGGTTTCTTTGAGGACGCGCGCATGGGCCCAGAAACCGGGTTTTTTCGATAATTCTCGTTTTGATGCGTGGATGCGGGAAAAAACCCGGTTTCTTTGACGCGCGCATGAGCCCAGAAACCGGGTTTTTTCGATAATTCTTGGTTGTGATGCGTAGATTCGGCCAAAAACCCGGTTTCTTTAAACGTTTTTATTAAAACAGAGTGATAATACCGCTATTAGGAGTATCACTTAAAACTGCGATCGCATCATAGTTATCTCTTAGTAGCCGCTCGATATCCCGCGTCGAGCAATTTCCGCGCCGTATCCAAATTACCTTGGGAGGAAACCCCAACAATAGACTCAATTCGCTAAAATCTGCATCCTTGGTAACGATAATATAGTCATGTTGACGAGCATAATCCCAAACTTCGCGATCGGGTGCGGTAGGTAATCCAATTGCATCAACATGAGCAGAATCTGGATAAATATCAGCAAGAAGATTGATGAGACGGGGAGAGAGATTTTGGTCAAACAACAGTAGTTTCATCACCCAACAACTAACATAAACTGCTCTCGTTTAGCTGCGAAACTCAAGCAAGCTAAAATATCCTGTTGCGTGAGATAGGGAAAATCATCTAGGATTTCTTGAGAAGTCATCCCAGAAGCGAGATATTCCAACACGTCATAAACGGTAATTCTCATACCTCGAATACAAGGTTTACTACCTCGCTTACCCGGTTCGATCGTAATTATCTTAGCGATGTCTTGCTCTGACATGGCATTTTTCCTTTAGCTACTGTTGTCTATTCTAGCATCAACGCGCGGGTGGCCAGAAACCGGGTTTTTTCGAGAATTCTTGGTTGTGATGCGTAGATTTGGGCAAAAACCCGGTTTCTTTGAGACTGACGCGCGGGTG
>NZ_JAEQCI010000195.1:0-6407 GCF_020738565.1 Microcoleus sp. PH2017_12_PCY_D_A
AAGGCTAACACTGCATAATTTCAGCCCAAAAGCGTTTGGCTTCCAAGTTTTCACAACTGATAAAAAAATCCGACCCACATCTGCGGAATGTGGGTTTTAAAATTGGTATAACTTTGAGATCGATGAATCCTCAATCCCAATAAAAAATCCAAAATCTAAAATCTAAAATCTAAAATAAAATGACGCCCGCTAAAGTTTCCCAGCAGTACAACAGCACTTTATAGGAAACCCGCGGGCGTCAAAATCAGACAAGCTTAAATCTTAGAACAGACCCAGCGTGAAAGATTTGTCGATCGGGAAAATAGCACCAATACCCAACCACAGAGTTACCGCAGTTCCAAAAAGGAAGACTGTAGTAGCAACAGGGCGGCGGAACGGATTTTGGAACTTGTTAACATTCTCGATGAACGGAATCAAAATCAAGCCTACGGGAACACCAGCCATGCAAGCAATACCCAACAATTTGTTAGGCAAAACGCGCAAAAGTTGGAACACGGGCCACAAATACCATTCCGGCAGAATTTCCAGCGGAGTAGCAAAGGGATTGGCTGGTTCGCCAATCAAAGCTGGGTCAAGTACGGCCAAACCGACGCACAGAGAAATCGTTCCCATGATCACAATTGGGAAAACGTACAGCAAGTCATTGGGCCAAGCTGGTTCGCCGTAATAGTTGTGACCCATGCCCTTAGCGAGCTTAGCGCGTAGCTCTGGATCGCTCAAATCTGGTTTTTTGATAATAGACATAGTGAGAGTGTTCTCCTTTTAGTTTTACCCGGGCTTGGCATTCCGCTGCATTCGTTAGTCCGAATCAGCGGGGCGATCGCACTTCGTATTGACCGTAATAAATATCATGAGAGATGAATTCTGAATTTTCAACCCAAAATTCAGCAGGGGGGCAAAAAAAATACTGCCCCCACAACTCAAAATTTACAACGGGCCAGAAATGCCTTGCTTGCGAATCATCAAGAAGTGAGCCAGCATGAAGACAATAATCAGCCAAGGCAACACAAAAGTGTGCAAGCTGTAGTAGCGAGTCAAAGTGCCTTGACCGACGCTGACACCGCCACGCAGCAGTTCAACCAGCAAAGAACCGACAAAGGGGATGGCTTCGGGTACGCCGGAAACGATTTTAACGGCCCAGTAACCAACTTGATCCCAAGGTAGCGAGTAGCCGGTCACACCGAAAGAAACTGTGAGGACTGCCAAGATGACTCCAGTCACCCAGGTTAACTCGCGGGGCTTTTTGAAGCCGCCGGTCAGGTAAACCCGGAAGGTGTGCAAAATCATCATCAGTACCATCATGCTGGCAGACCAGCGGTGAATGGAGCGGATCAGCCAGCCGAAGTTGACTTCATTCATCAGGTATTGCACTGAAGAAAAAGCTTCTGCTACCGTGGGACGGTAATAGAAAGTCATGGCGAAGCCGGTGGCAAACTGGATTAGAAAACAAACTAGAGTGATTCCGCCCAAGCAATAGAAGATGTTGACGTGGGGAGGTACATACTTTGTAGTGATGTCGTCTGCGAGCGCCTGAATTTCCAGGCGTTCATCAAACCACTGGTAGGTTTTTGATTCGGTGATTTGTTTAGAAAACATGGAGCCAGAATTCCTAAAAGAATATTGCTGTGGTTGAGGTTCATTCTCAGCAGCCACAAGGTTTTTTGGTCGCCCCGCGCCGAGCAGTTGGCTTGAACTCGCAAATGCCTGAGGCTATTTTTAAATTTGGAGCCCGCGAAAGGAAATCTATGGTGCGATCGCCCGCGAGCACTGGGAAACCAAGCTTGAGCTGATCCCTACTCGCTGGCGTTGCGCGATCGAATTCCAGACTGTGATAAAAAATGTAACATAATTGCGGTGCAAATTTCACGATAGCGAGGCCTTAGCCGAGTCTCAAATAGCATTTTCTGCCACATCAACATCCGCCCCAAGCTGGCATACAGCCAAGAGCCGAGCTACAGACCCAAGTCCTGGGCTGCCAGCGGGTTCCTGGGAGGTCAAATTTAATATTCATGATAAAACTTCACTAAGTTTGCGATTAAATGTTACAATAAGCTAATTTTTTGTTCGCGGCTGGGCAATGATGAATCCTGAATGTCTCCGGGACAGTTGACTGCACAAAAGCTTAAAAGCTTACAAACTTAAAATACAGGAAATGCCATACTTGCCTATCTTTGACACAAAAAAATCATGCACAGACGAGTTTTCCAGACAGCAATTTTATTCTTCCTCCAAGTCGTCCTGGTTCTCGGCGCGTGGGCTGGGCCTGCGGCGGCGCTAACTCCAGAACAGCAGCTTTTGAGCGAAGCTTGGCGCATTGTCAACCGCTCTTATGTGGACGACAGCTTCAACTCGAAAAACTGGTGGTCGATTCGCCAAAAAGCCGTTAAGGAACCGCTCAACGACAGACAGCAGACTTACACGGCGATTCAGGGGATGCTGGCAAATCTCGACGATCCTTTCACTCGACTGCTGAAACCGGAACAGTACCGCAGTTTGCAGGTCAACACTTCGGGAGAATTGACTGGTGTGGGGCTGCAAATTGGGATCGACCCCCAGACAAATACCCTAACAGTAGTGGCTCCTTTGGCGGGTTCGCCGGCGGATAAAGCCGGCATTCAACCGCTCGATCGCATTTTGAAAATTGACGGCACTCCCACGTCAGAATTGAGCCTGGACGAAGCAGCAACTCGAATGCGCGGCCGCATCGGCACTCCTGTTACCTTGACCTTGGGACGCGAAGGAAGGGAGGTTCCTGAGGATATTGAGCTGGTGCGCGATCGCATTGCTCTCAATCCGGTTTATGCCGAATTGCAGTCCGGGCCGGACAATTTACCGCTGGGCTACATTCGCCTGAGTCAATTCAGCGCTAACGCCACCGAAGAAGTCGCCCACGCGATCGATCGTTTGGAAAAACAAGGCGCTGCCTCCTACATTCTCGACTTGCGGAACAACCCCGGCGGGCTGTTGCAAGCTGGGATTGAAATTGCGCGTCTGTGGATCGATTCTGGGACGATCGTCTACACGGTCAACAGACAAGGCATTCTCGGCAGTTTTGAGGCTTCTGGACAAGCCTTAACTGGCGATCCGCTGATTGTTTTGGTAAACAAGGGAACGGCCAGTGCTAGCGAAATTTTGGCTGGTGCGCTGCAAGATAACGGCAGAGCTCAACTCGTGGGCGAAAAGACTTTCGGGAAAGGACTGATTCAGTCGCTGTTTGATTTGTCTGACGGTTCCGGGTTGGCTGTGACTGTGGCTAAGTACGAGACGCCGAACCACACGGATATTAACAAATTGGGGATTTCGCCCGATCGCGCAGTGCCGCTAGAACCGATTGCGCGCGATCGAATTGGCACCGAAGAAGACTTGCAATATCAAGCTGCGCTGCAACTGCTCAAAGAAAAAACCGTGATGGCCAAGACGGCGGTTGAAACCAGGTTTAGACAAACAATGTCCGCCTCTGCGGACAGAACACAATAAGCAAAGACGGCGAAGGTCATTCGCGGCTACACAAACAATGTCCGCCGGACGCCGACGGAAGACAATAAGGTAATTTCAACCGCCCGTTCTTCTTTCTTCAACCCGCGCACCATCCGGGTTTCGTCTGTGTCGGCGCGAATTCGATTCGCCCGCTCTTCCTTAACCCGCTCTTCTTCAACCCGCTCTTCTTCAACCCGCTCTTCTTTCTTCTGTGTGCGCGGTGCACATCCTACGACAATCTTCAGGTTAAGGTTGCTATCTCACGATTAAGGTTGCAAGGTGGATTCCTCGGAATCGGGTGCTTCGGGTTCCTGCAAAATCACTCCTCGCTGCTGGGGATCGGCTCGATTGCTTTGCTCTTGCATCACACTTTTAGCCTGACTGGGGTCAAAATAGCGGTTAAAGTCCGATCGCGACTTATCGACTCGCGCTTGAGTAAGATTCACTTCAGCTTGGATTTCGTGCAACTTTTCTTGCACTCCCCGGTAGTGGGGCCAAAGCTGAATCAAAGCAGAAGTCGCACAGACTGAAAGAACCACGTTAACTGCTAACTTGACTCCTGTTTCGGCGGCGAGGGTTTGATGAGGGTAGGAACGCTGGCTGCTGCTGCGACGAGGAGTAACCCGAGGGGGAGTTTTGACTGGACGTAGTGGGGTAACGGTAGGTTGAATCGCTTGCATAATTTTTTTTTCAAATACCTGAGACTGAATTTTTAGAGCTGACCACAGAAAATTCTGAGTTTAACGCACACCCGCCCCTGTTTGTCAGGGTGCTCGCGGGCCCAAATTTTTGAGACTGGGTGGCACCTGAGGACGGAATTTCCCAATAAAAATGCCTGCCCTTGCAGTCTCGTCTTCGTGACCACAAACAATCTACTGCACGATGACAGCAATTGTCTGTAATTTCGAGATTTAACTACTCGGACAGGCAGCGGTGCGGTTAGCTACTTGTGTCTCGAAACTACTTGTACAGTTCTGTTGACAGCCGGAAAGCCAAGATTCCAGGAATCAAAGCAATTACGAGCGCTACGTAGACTTGAGTATCTGTTAAAGACATATGAGGAAAACTCCATTTCACGGGCACGAGCTTTCACTAATTTGAGACAAATTGGCGCTTTTGGGAATCTTTTGTTACAAATCGACAAGTAATTCGGTGCGGTTCGGGAGGAGTGGGGAGTGGGGGAGAGTGTCCGAGTAGGAAAAATCTTGACGCTTGACTTCTAGGCTCAACATCGATCGCTATAAATCCCCTAAATCCCTTGAAAATCCCGTCAATTGCCGGTTTCCGAACTGCCGGTGACGAGCGATCGCCCGCGACAAAGTTACCGCACTAGGTTACGATCAGTGAAGGTGACACTCATTTTAGACAGAGCCGGTGATTTGCACTGAGCTCGACCCTTGCAAATCGTTAGGTGCACAAAATAATTAATGCTAGATCAATTTCTTGATGCTTCGCCCCAATTGGGAGTTGACACCTTTTTATTATTGTTGGTTTTGGTAGCTTTGGAGGCGGTGCTTTCGGCTGACAACGCGATCGCCCTGGCATCTATTTCCAAAGGCTTGGAAGAGCCCAAGCTACAGCAACAAGCTCTCAACCTCGGTTTAATAATTGCTTTTGTACTGCGAATAGCACTAATTTTAACGGCGACTTGGGTGATCCAGTTCTGGCAGTTTGAACTGCTCGGAGCCCTGTATCTGCTGTGGCTGGTTTTCCAGCACTTTGCCTCAGATGCTGACTCTGATGGAGAACATCACGGCCCCAGATTTTCGTCTTTGTGGAAAGCAATTCCAGCAATAGCTCTGACGGATTTAGCATTTTCTTTGGATAGCGTTACAACTGCGATCGCAATTTCTGACCAAACTTGGCTGGTGTTGACCGGCGCGACAATTGGCATCATCACCCTGCGATTTATGGCAGGCTTGTTCATCCGCTGGCTCGATGAGTTCGTACACCTTGAAGATGCTGGCTACATTACAGTCGGTTTCGTCGGAATGCGATTGCTGGTTAAAGTAATTAACGAGAGTTTAGTACCTCCCCAGTGGCTGGTAGTTTCTTCTATCGCCCTAATGTTTGTCTGGGGATTTTCTAAGCGCACTCCCGAGGCATTAGAAACTGTAGAATCTCTGGCAGAATCCGCAGAAGTTGCTCTCAATCTGCCGGATGCAGAAGTTACTGTCCCGGAAGCGCAACCACAGAAGTCCGAAATTTAACTTACTTTCATCTAAATGCAAGTCGCTTAAATCTGTCAATTTAAACAAACTGAAGGCAGATTAAACTCGGCAACAACCTCATATCCCCGGACAAACGTCACAGTGCCAAAATACCTAGAACGGGCTCTCCCGCCCGTCCCAATTTGTTTTTCTTCTTGTAATATCAATTGAAAAAAAGAATGCAACAGTATTCTTGTCCCCCCCCAAAACATCGGGGGGGCTAGGGGGGTCGAAGAGTGTTGCACGATTTTAGAAAATTGGTATAAGATGGGCGGCAGAGCCCATCCCAAAATTTTTTTTTCTTCTTGTGGGATGGGCGTCTCGCCCGTCCCAAAATTCATTAAAACGATTCAAGCAAGAGGTAGAATGAAGTTTCAATCTCATACTAATTCACTATGAAGCTGCACAAAATAGGAAGTCTAAAATCCTTTCCGGTAAAGGATATAGCGGTTCTCAGAAAGATGAGGTACTCTCCGGCCTGGGCCGGGCCTAGGCCTGGGCCGGGCCTAGGGCATTAGGGCATACCTCACTTATTTGAGAAAGGCTATACATTCCATGGAGCTTCATAGAAGAATGGTATCAGCAGAATTACCTTCAACCGATCGCAATTTCCATGCCATCAAACCCACATTCCGCAGATGTGGGTCGGATTTTTTTATCAGTTGTGAAAACTTGGAAGCCAAACGCTTTTGGGCTGAAATTATGCAGTGTTAGCCTTAC
>NZ_JAEQCI010000196.1:0-6383 GCF_020738565.1 Microcoleus sp. PH2017_12_PCY_D_A
GGATAAATCAGCTTTAAATTTCCCCAAAGAATCTCTAATGCAGGTCTTAACTGCATTGCAAATTCAAGTTTGTGCATAATTATTTGCTCGCTATTTGTAAAATGCGATCGCGCAGCGCATCAATCAAAGAGTCCGTCTCGCAAATTGTCTTACTGAAACCTTCTTTTCCTTGCAAATAACCCTTGTCCTGAGACAGTTTAACTAGCGCGTCAACCAATTCCGCTAAAGTTGAATTGGGATTTGCTAGCAAAGCTTTAGCAAAAATTCTGGGCATTTTTACCGCTCCTTAAATCCAGAATTTCCAGTAATCCAGCCTTCAATATTGTCCAGCCTTTTCCCGTAAAACTTTACAGTCTCTTCTATTTGTGTCCATTCCTTAGCGGCAACAATTGCTTCTTTTTGGACATCATTTAATGTTTTTCCAATTAAGAGTATCAGCCCAATGAGGCCGCTAAGCACAACTAGGTCAACCGTTAGTACACTTGATGTCAAGTTCATTGTAAACTTTAGAATTGTATTGCTAGATAAAAACCATGGAACCGCAATTTGATCCACTGAACGAGCAAAACCACGTGTTTTGCGTTTTAGAACCCGAAGCAAAACTTTATTCTTGTAGTGACAGTACCTACACAACTCAAACTTTTTTGGGAATTGTCACAACCTTTTTGAAAAGCAATGTATTTGGGTCGGGATTTGATTTTTGGACGAAAACAGGAGTTCGGTGCAGTTTACTAAAAGTTGGGGCGAGTGGATGGGTAACAGGCAAAATTCGCGTTAGCATTAAGTTAGAATTTGCGCCCGACAAAACAGAATAAACCACTTAAATCAACTTGCTTCAACCCGAATAAAATAGCGCGGTTCCTGAATTACCGATCTGCGAAACCGAAAATACCGTTTGAGTTGAATTTTGTAAGTAGCTAAGCCCGATTCAATGTAATCGGGCAAAACTGGCAAATTAAGCAAGATTCTGTTTGGAGATGGATAAACTACCACCGCTTTTTCTTCAACGGGCAGTTCTCCTTCGATTTGCCAAACCCTTCTAATCAAAAGCCTTGATTTAATATCTGATACCAGACCGGTAGCAATGTACGTCAGTCAGATTAAATCTTGGTCAATAGCTGAAAGCTCCGTAGCATTCCAGCTATTTAAGTTTGCAGTGTCTAAAGTTCCTAAAGTGAGCCAAGCCATTCGTCACTCAAACTCCATTCGTTGTCTGTTTCTACCTCTTCATAGGCGTCAACAAACTCTATTTGTTCGTCGAGTTCCCCGCTAAAAAGATAGTCTTCTAGTCGTTTGTTGTCAGCTATTTGAAATAAGCCACTACCATCTTGAATTAAATGCAAAGTTTCGCTAGAGCTTTGCGCTATTTGAGTGTAAAAAAATGGCAATTCAGCTAGGGTTTCGTGATATTCAAGATGGTGAGGCAATAAAATCATCAATTAATCTCCAAATTTTCGGGCAGAGCCGCTTGATGTCCAGGCTTCAGGTAAAGTCGCCCCATCAGCAATAAAAGTTTCAACTTTTAAAGTTGCTGCTGTTGTGTTTATCTGCCTAAAAGCTCTGCCAGGTCGGGGCAAATCTGCTTGGATCAAAAGCCTGCGAAATTCTGCGTCTGTATTGGGAATTGTAATTCCTAATGCAGTTGCTTCGTCTGAACCTATTTTATTGAACTGTTGAGCAGGCATTCTCCAAGCCCAATTTAATCCGGCAGTTTGGACGGCTACAAGAACACTGCCTATTGCAAGTGCTCCACCAGGAACAGCCGTCCCAAAAGCTGTTGATTTTTGTGCAACCCGCCCTTGAGATATAGCTCTTTTGGCAATTTGCCATTTTTTAGTGGCTAAAGCGCTTGCAATTGAACCGGTGGAGCACAAAGAAGTAATACCTTCTTTTTTCTTTTTAAGCCTAGCGGCTTTAGGTCTAGCTCGTTTTCCAAGTCCAACAATAACAGGAAGCCCTGGTCCGCCTGCCACTAAAGTAGAAGCATCTACTTGCCCTAATTCCGTAACTTCAGAAGCATCTACGTTAATTTTGAAAACATAAGCTGCGTTTCCCGCTCCTAAAGAAATAGTGACAGCCCTAAGATTTCGCTCGCCGTAAATATTTGTTTTTGGCATTTTTACCTGCTGTTAGTTGCCTAAATTAATTAAAAAGTGGTTTATCCAATCAAAGGATAAACTTCAGTAACAGTTGATTGCTGAAAGCTGCTCAACGTGTAAACTTTTGGGCGAACAATCGCTGTTGTTGTCGTTTGTCCGGGCGGCCAAAAAATTGATTGTTCGTTTCCAAGACCCGCAGAAAGCGCTAATACGTCTGTTCCTGCCGGAGCAGTTGCGTTAAAAGCTACTTGGGCTGCATTAAAGGCATCCAATGCGTCAATTAATACTTTGATCGCTTGTGAAGTTGCCGGATACGCTGTTGGGTCAAGGGTAATGCCAGCCGGTAAATTAA
This sequence comes from Microcoleus sp. PH2017_12_PCY_D_A, assembly GCF_020738565.1. NCBI lineage: Bacteria > Bacillati > Cyanobacteriota > Cyanophyceae > Oscillatoriales > Microcoleaceae > Microcoleus > Microcoleus sp. PH2017_12_PCY_D_A. Next base: position 2,452 of record NZ_JAEQCI010000196.1, read on the forward strand.
CGCTAAATGCAGCGACGGTAATTGACATATGTTTGAAATTTAGAGTTTTTGGTTTCCGCTTTCAACTTAAATCCTTTTAACTCAAAGTGTCAACGCTTTAATCCCTTGTAGGTAAAAGGTTTTGCCTGTTAGAGTGTTATGTACAACCCTAGGGTTGTGCGGTTGCACGTATTACCTTTTTGTTGGTTTTGTAAATTTTTGTAAAGCAATTTTGAACTTAATTATTTACCCAAAACTTAGTACCCGCAGCCGAAGAGCGCTAACGCGCCACGCCGGAAGGTTTGGCAAAAAATACACCTACAGACCAAAAGGGCATTTGCTCGATCGTTTGTCTAAGGAGACTGGGCTAACCGTCAGCCAAGTACAATCGCAGCTAGAAAAGGAACGACAGTATTTTTTGACGAGCAAGTAGCATCATCCCAGAGGTTCAATACCTACGGGTTCTTCCTCGGGCCACAGGTCAAACTCGATCCTCTGTTCGTCCCAAACGCGATCGGACAAATCAGTTCGCCCTTCCAAGTCATCGGATCGTTTGCGCCACACCAGCACCGCCTTGCTCGGATAAACAATGTAAGGCTGCTCAGTGCGGCGTGGCGTTGGATCCACATAGCCAGACTCACGGACTCCATTAGTCAATACTTCCGCAGTGGAAAGCGCCAGCAGCTCTTCAATTTTTCGCACAGCCGAATTTTCTGTAGCGCCGTACACCTGCATTTGACGGCCGTTGTTGAGCTGCGATGTCACGAGCCGCTGACCGCTGCTGTATGGTTTGGCCGCTAACTTAATTTTTTCCCAAGTCAGCCCCCGTTTAACATCGGGAATTGTAACTTGGCGTTTGCGCGCTCGCTTGCCGTCAGGCATGATCCAAGGCGGCTGCTGCTTTTCCTTAAATTCAATAATTAAGTATCGTTCCTGAAAGTTCGGCCGCACGTAGTCGTCAACAGGAGTTCCATTGATAAGAACTCCCACGTCACGATTGCCCAGCATTTGATGAGTTGCTAAGACGTTGACCACAGTCGGCCTCATCACGGCTTCAGGGCCAGACAAGACAATGCGTTCGTCGGGAACCGATCTATCTGGAGTAATTTCTATGGTGCGATCGACACCGAGCACCGAATTGTTTGCCACCTTCTGCATTGCCAGCCAAGCATCAATGCCGCCAGCAACTGCATAACCCGCTTCAATGCAAGCCTCCGTTCCTTCCTCCCAAGCTTCCTCAACAAAATTCCTCAAAAAAGTATTGGGGATAGATTCAATTGCATTCTCAATAGCACCTGCAATTGTCCAACTTTCCCCTGTTCCCCATTTATCTATTTTTTCGCTTCCAAAAAAGCCTCTAAGAGCAATTCCTAGGGGGTTTGCTGGATTCTTTAATGCAGCCCTAACATTTTTGTAAAGCCACAAAAATGAAGCTTGCACTCCCATCCTAAATCCAGCCTGAATTACTTCACTAGCGGCATCCAGTAATTCGTCCAAGGCTTGCTCGCCAACTTCTTTTAGTAAGTGAGTTGCGAGCGCTTCGTTGAAAGTCATAATGGCCGCAGCCGGAACCAAACCGCAGCCAATCCAGCCAATCGCCCGCCCTACCGCACCGCCCAAGACGCCGCCGAAAGCATTCCACAAACCCTCAATTTGTTTGTCGATACTCTCATCGCTAATATTCCAATTGAAATTGGCAATAAATTGAACGCCACCGACAATCCAACTCCACAGCTTAGTCCAACTAAACGAAATTAATTGAACAACTCCTGATACCAGAAATCCGACGAATTGCGTCGCACCGTCCCAAATAGTTTCTAAAAATCCTTTGTCTTGAGAAGTTGTTGTGGCGCTTGCCGACCAAGTGCGGATAATATTGCCACCAGTCGAAGACTCCCGCATTTTGCGACTAGCCAAATCGCGCAAAACCAAACCAATTTTTTTTATTGCATCAGCCATTTGGTTTCCCTGCCTGAGCTATGTTGTCGCCAATTTGCCTGATGCGCGGCCTCCTGTCTCTAGACCTGCCGTAGGGAGTTTGCCCGTTTTCGATTCCTGTCTCAAAGCCAAATCCATCCTCTACCTGATCGAGGAAGTCTTCCCAATCTTTAAAATGCTTGGGTTTACTCGGATCGTCTTCCTTAGCAAGGGGATTTTCTAGTTTCTCGCTTAAATCGGCACTTCCTTTAATTGATTCCAAAATTTGTGATTTGATATCTTTTTTAGGATCGACTTGCCGCCAATGTACCGCCCTAGTAATTGCCGCTGCCTGCAATAAATCTAATAAAATATCTCGTTGGGTTTCTTTGTCTTCGTATTCGATACCTTTAACGTGAATTATACTTTCCTTGATGAGTTCATGAATCGATTCAGCTTTAGGAGTAAACGTTGAGGGAATTTCGATATCAGTTTCTTTGTAAGCGAAATTCATGTACTTAGCAATTGCCATGCTTGCCAGGTAAGCTTTGATTGCTTCTTGCCGACCCATTCCAGACTCGCAGAGATTGCGGGTTGACATGGCTACCAGAGCTGCTACGTTGGCTTGCAGGCTTAGTAATTGCCCTTCCATTTCGGCTATTGATTCTGCCAAGTTTGGAAATTTAATCTGTTTGTCTTGGTCACCTTCTTTTGTCAAATCGGTATCTTTTACGTCAATTTGAATTTGCCACTGGCCCCAGCGTTCGTCATCCCGCTGAAACATCCACATCAAGAGGTCGGCAAAATCCTCAATTTTTTCTTGAACTGGTTCTGCTGCTGGCCGGCCTTTTTCCACTTCTTGAATAATTGTGCTGGGGAGTTCACCGGGAAACTTAGACATCCCCAAGCCTTTGTGAATTTGTCTGAGTAATTTAATTGATTCGCGACAGCATTCGTCCATTTCTGTTCTAGGTGGTGGATTTGGTAGAGGAGGCGCGGGTAAAGGCAAAAGATTGCTCACCTTAATGACATCTGACACCATCCATTGACGAAATGATGTGTTACCGGAGCGGTCAAACTCTGCTTTTGCCTCATTCCCCAAGAATGTATTTACGTCTGCAATGTATTTTCCAATGGCACTTTCAGTACCTAAAAAAAAGATTCCAAAAATTCCTAAACCCCAAGCGTGGCCGTTAAAAGAATTAGCATTGCCGATTGCTGTGCCACTGCTAGTGATGCAAGTTAAATTTCCAAACCCCGATGATCTGATTGTTTTGTCAGGTGTCATGGGATATCCAACGCTGCCGCCCGGATAATATCTGGCTTGATAGTAATTTGGGCGTAATGTCGCTTCATAATTCATTTTCCCTACTGGAGAATTTACACAGTCAACAAGACCAATCAAGGAAGCAGCGAAAACATTTTCCTCAATAAAAGACTTTACAGTTCCCGTTACTAAAGGAACAAGTTCATTTAGGCTGCTGATTTTATCTGGCTTATTTTTTATCTCAAGTGAAGCGGTTGCGCCGTTGTTGTATGTGCGAATAACTTTGCCTGTTGCGCGATCGAGATCTGTGCCGCTTTGAATCATCAGCTCATCAACTAAAACCATGCAGTAATCTGTGCTATTCATTCCTACAGGAATTATTGGGCTAAAATCTCCAGGCTTTGGTGTTGGTACTGGTTTTGGTGTTGGTGTTGGTGTTGGTTCTTTCTCACCAGGAAACTCAAATCCAATTTCAAAGCTAATTGGAGAAAACGGAATTTGCAGCGAAATTCCGACACCTACACCTTCAGAAGACTTAGAAATATTAATTCCGATTCCAACGACTTCACCGCCAATACTACCTCCCTCAACTTGACCTGTACTCGTATTAATCGTGACTCCCCCGCTAACGCCTAAAACCCCACCTGGAATTTCTGCACCAGCACCAATCGAAATTGAGCTTTTTGAAGGATCTTCGTAATTCGGCGAACCGCTAATATCGAGACGTATCGGGCTGACATCCACACTCACCCCGCCAGTCACCGAAACC
>NZ_JAEQCI010000197.1:0-9079 GCF_020738565.1 Microcoleus sp. PH2017_12_PCY_D_A
GGACAGATTTTAGCTCATAAGCTTGCACACGCGGAGCGTTCAAACCAGTCAAAGTCTTTCTCTGTAAAGGTTTTAGGCTTTTTCGGCAAGCCCTATTTAATTAAGCTGTTTTACATTTAAATCGATCGAGCTATCTCGGCTAGGCTTGCGGTTTCAGCACTCAAAAATCCTAGTTTAAATGCGAAACAGCTTAGGGTTTGCTGAATAATCGATCGCCCGCAAAGAACAAGTCCGATTTCTGGTATCCCCTTGACAACTGCCATACAGGCTTAACTTATTACCCATGGGTAGAGGCTGTGGGTACGGTGGCAGTTGCGGTTTGGCAAGGTTGAGGGCGCGCCACAACAACGAAACTTCGCCGTGTGGGGGGCGGTTCGGCAAGGTTGAGGGCGCGCCACAACAACGAAACTTCGCCGTGTGGGGGTAAGTTCCGGTTCGAGAATGTTTTGGCGAGATCCCTTGCTGACCCCACTTCTCCCGGCTCCATTCTCCAATTTATAAAGTTTTATGAAGATTAGGCAGCATTCTGCATAAAACTAACGCCTGCTTCCAGATAGATAAGTAACGGCCGATTTTTGAGGGTGACGGGAACTCTACCTTTAACCCTCGCTGGCTGTGGGACTCGTGCATCAACAACAGAAACTGGGTTTTTTGCCCTGCGTGCGATCGCTAGAAATTGCCAGGATTGTTTTATAAAATACCACTAAAAATTCTGTCTTACCAGTTGACAAATTGCAAATTACCAGCGTTCGATCGAACTTATACAAAACAGGAGTAAAAACTCAAATGGTTTGTCAAATCTTCATAAAGCCTTCATCAAGTCTTCATCAAAATATCGATTGACAGGAGAGAAAAAATGCCTAATAATATAGTTCGTCAAAAATATTTTCATGATTCATCCATTAAAGCCTCATATTATCATTCTGAGTGAGGCAAAGCATCTTAAACGACAGTTTAAGTATTAAAAATTCGCCATACCTGTATTTATTTGCGGGTCGTTGTTTTTTGATAAACCTAAGTTGATTAAGGAAAGGGGTGTATAAAATGTCCAATATTCAAATCGGTAGCCTCAACGATAACTATTTCTCGATCGGTTCTACGGATAACACCGATCCTAAAGATAGCTATTTTTTCAGTCTTCCCAGGATGGGTAGCGCCCGCATCTCCGCGATCGGTGTTAGTGGCGATATCAATATGGAACTGCGCGACAAAGAAGGGAAGGTAATCAAAAGTATTTCAACTAGCGACGTAAAAACTGGAATTATTAACATCGATAATTTAGGGGCGGCGGATTATATTTTAAATATTTCTCCTGTTTCCGGCTACACAAATTATCAAGTCAGTTTAACTGCCGATGGTAGAATCGATCCGTTAAGCGGTTTGGGGGTTGATGCGGGATTTTTTGTCTCGCAAAAAAGTGAAGTAGGCTTCGATTTTCTCAACGATGGCGGCAGATATCAAGGGGAAATAGCTATTTTTAGTCTCGATGGTATGGAGCGATTTGCTTCAGATTATAAGGAATTTATGAAGGAAGCTGCCAGACGATCGCTGAGTAATTCTGTATTGGGTCATATCACGATTTCTGAATCCGTAGAGGGGGGAAATCCTCTATTTCGTGGCACTTTGGGAGAAGAAAATTATAATGATGGGCCGTATCAGGGCGTGAAGACATTTACCACAACTCCCGGAAAGGCTTATGCTGTAATGTTGGTGCCAAATGGTACAGTGCAAGAGGTTTTTAACAATCCCGATATTGGTGGAGATAAGCGCCCGCTGTTTTCGTTATCTAGTCTCAACCCAAATGATGCTTGGTTGTACGGTCAAATAGCGGACGTTGATGGTGGTGGCTTGGTATTTTCCCTAGAGGATCAGCGGGTTGATACGGGTTCGGATGGCGATTATCAGGATGTTATTTTTAAGTTGACAGGTGCGATCGGCAAAGCGGTATCGTTGAAAGAAGTAATTAATCCTGCTAAGGATTGGACTACTTCTGAGGGCGGGAAGAAATTTATCGATTTTCTCAAATCTAATCCCACAATAAATACGCCGCCGAAAAACTTACAGTTCGATTTAAAAGCCATTTATAAAATTGGTGAAACGATTGAGTTAACAAGTGGAAAAGTGGTCGATGGTAATGGGGCGATCGACCTAGACAGAATAAAATTATCATTGCGAAAAGCAGGCGATGAGTGGACTAATTTAGCAGATGCAACGAATTTTACAGCCGGCAGTCAGGGGTTGGCAACTTTTAGTTATTCTTTACCTGCTTTAGGGGCGGGGAATTATGAATTAAGGGCGATCGCCTATGACAAAGCAGGCGCTACCAGCGAGACGGTACTCAAAAGCTTTATTGTCAAAGAAGCTACGGTTACGCCAACTCCGACACCGACACCGCCAACTCCGACACCGCCAACTCCGACACCGCCAACTCCGACACCGCCAACAAACACAGCTCCTAAAAACTTGCAATTTGATGTTTTACCTGCTTACAAAGTGGGAGAACAAATCAGCTTTACAGGCGGTAAAGTTTACGACGCCGACGGTGTTGATAACCTGGAAAAAGTAGAATTTTCTAGAAAGAAGGAAGGCGGAGAATGGCTCAAATGAGGTAAAGGCGATCGCCTATGACAAAGCAGGCGCTACCAGCGAGACGGTACTCAAAAGCTTTAGTGTCAAAGAAGCTACGGTTACGCCAACTCCGACACCTACACCGCCAACCCCGACACCTACACCGCCAACCCCGACTCCGACACCGCCAACAAACACAGCTCCTAAAAACTTGCAATTTGATGTTTTACCTGCTTACACAGTGGGAGAAACAATCAGCTTTACAGGCGGTAAAGTTTACGACGCCGACGGTGTTGATAACCTGGAAAAAGTAGAATTTTCTAGAAAGAAGGAAGGCGGAGAATGGCTCAAGTAAAGGCGATCGCCTATGACAAAGCAGGCGCTACCAGCGAGACGGTACTCAAAAGCTTTATTGTCAAAGAAGCTACGGTTACGCCAACTCCGACACCTACACCGCCAACTCCTACACCGCCAACTCCAACTCCGGTTAACCGATCGCCAGAAAATTTGCAATTTAGCCTGCCAAATATTGCTAAACCCAATGAGGCAATTCCGCTAACAAATGGCAAAATTTTTGATGCTAATGGAGCTGATACTTTAGCCAAAGTAGATTTTTGGTTGCAGAAAGATGGGGGAGAATGGACGGATATTAATGATGTTACTACTTTTACTCCCGACAGTTCCGACAATCGTTGGGCAACTTTTAATTACACGTTGAGTGGGTTATCGGCGGGTAGATATCGCTTGAGGGCGATCGGCTACGACAAATCTGGTGCAGCTAGCAATGAAACGAGCAGCACTTTATTAGTCAATAGTGCGCCGGGGGATTTACAATTTAGAACTTTACCTCTCTATACCAAGGGTGAAAAAATTAGCTTTAGTGGCGCTAAGGTTTTTGATACAGAAGGAGTCAGCGATATTGCTAAAGTCGATTTCTGGTTCCAAAAAGAAGGTGGTGAGAAAATTGAAATCGCTAATGATGTTACTGAATTTACCAGTGATAGCGATGGGGTTGGTCGATTTAACTTTAGTGATAATTTGAGCAGTTTAGCACCGGGGCGCTATCAATTATCGGCGATCGCCTATGATAAAGCAGGTGGTGCTAGCCCGGTTGCGAGTCAAAAGTTTGCGCTGATTAGCGATCCGGGTGAAGATGGGTTGTCTGATGAAGTCAGATTGGCGATCGCAGGTGCTGCAAATCTCGACAGCTACACACCAGAAGCTTTAGCTGAAACCAAGGAGTGGATTGTTTGGGTAACACCTGGACAGTCTTCACAGCAGTTAGCAGCTAGTATTGGTGCTACAAATCAGGGGGAGACTGGCCATATTCCTAACACTTTTGTTTGGCAATTTCCAGAGGGAGTAGCTCCAAAAGATGCGGCGGATCGGTTAACGAAACTATCAGGAGTAGAATATGCTTACCCCCAAGTTCCTGTCAAATTAAATTTGTTGTACGAACCGAAGGATATCTTATACAAAGATCAGTGGAATTTACAGAATGCAAAAGTCCCCGCAACTTGGGATGTAATTAATCCTGCAACTTCTCAAACAGTGCGAGGGAGGGGCGTAACTATTGGGATTGTTGATGATGGTTTGGAATACAATCACCGAGATTTAGCAAGTCGGTACAACTCTAATTTGAGTTGGGATTTTACTGATAAAGATAGCGATCCTTTGCCAACATCCACAACTACATTTTTAGCGGATCTTTCCAATCCAAAAGTGAATAGTTGGAGTAGTATCAACTTTTCTATTCCTGTGAATTTGACGGGAATGGTAAAAGATGTTCAGGCTAGTTTCGAGTTCAGTCAATCTCTACCACCTAATTTGCCCAAACTTGAAGAGTTAAAAGTATTTCTATACAGTCCTAGCGAATCTGCATTCGATCTTTTTTATCGACGTACTTCTTTTGGTGCAGGAATATGGTGGCCTGGTAGGGATGATTTGAAATTCACGCAAAAGGTCAAGCTTAATTTGACTGGAAGTAGCCCTCAAAGTTTCAATCTAAATCAAGGTCAATTTTATGGGAGTTATGCGGGTGGAAATTGGCAATTAGAAATTAATAATCCCAATCCAGATGAGTATGATGCCGACGAAATGCGCCAGCTTAGCCAAGAGCTTTTGAAACGCTGGACATTACAAATTAACACTGCTAACCCTCACGGAACTGCTGTTGCTGGGATTGCAGCGGCGACTGAAAATGACAAGGGTATAGTTGGTGTGGCCCCTGAAGCGAAATTAGCAGGACTGCGACTATTTGGTAACACCGATCCACTCAATTACAAGGTTGACGGTGGTGGAAAACAGGTTGCTGATGCTTTGTTCGATACTAAGACACAACCAGGACAATCTAATCGCAATCAGTCGATCGATATTTTCAATAACAGTTGGGGCCCTGAATATATGAGGCGGCAACCTTTAGCTTTGTACGCCTTGGAAACTGGAGTTACCAAAGGTCGAAATGGGCTGGGAAATACCTATGTATTTGCTGGCGGGAATGAAGGTAATTTTAACGGGAATGTCAATTATAATAGTTTTGCTAGTTCCCGTAATGCGATCGCCGTAGGTGCGATCGACAAAGCAGGAAATCACGTCACTTACAGTACACCCGGAGCGGCAATTTTCATTTCCGCATCCTCCGATAATGGCGCTCCAAATAACCCCGAAGGGATTACCACAACAGATATTTTTGAAAATGGCTCTGGTGGCTATGCTAACGATTTTGGCGGAACTTCTGCCGCTGCACCGTTAGTTTCTGGAGTAATTGCTTTGATGCTAGAGGCTAATCCTAAACTAACCATGCGCGATGAGCAGCACATTTTAGCCAAGACGGCTCAAAAAAATGATCTCAATGGCAAGGATGGCCAAGGGAGACCAAAATGGGAGCAGAATAAAGCAGGATTTTGGGTGAGTTACGAACAAGGCTTTGGGGCGATTGATGCGGCCGCTGCGGTGAAAGCTGCGGTTAATTGGACACCAGTCGGTAAGCAAGTTTTAGTAACTTCTAATTTGCAGAATGTGATTAAACCAATTCCTGATGGTAGCATGACTGGAATAGAAGCAAAGACGACAATTACCAAGAATATTATTGTCGAAACAGCAGAAGTAATTCTTGATGCTACCCATCCAGACTGGGGTGATTTCACAGTTAAACTTATTGCTCCAGATGGCACTGAATCAGTGTTGGCAAATACCATACCTGACATCCCAAATTCTAACAACAGCGATAAAATTGTGCCTGATTCAAAAGAGTGGAAGTTTATCTCGAATCGACACTGGGGCGAGTTATCAAAAGGTGAATGGAAGTTGCAAGTTAGCGATCGCAATGGCAACCAATTAAAAGGAGAGTGGAACAATTGGAAGCTGAATCTTTACGGATTAGAGCTAGATGAATCTCCCAATGTTGTTACCAATACAAAAGACAGTGGGGCTGGGAGTTTACGGGCAGTCTTAAATTGGGCTAATAGCACTCCTGGGAATGATACGGTTCTCTTTAAGATTCCGAATACCGATCCCGGCTACAATACCAGCACTAATGCTTTTACCATTCGGCCGCTATCAGCACTGCCACAGATTACCGATTCAGCGATTATTGATGGCACGACTCAGCCGGGATTTTCAAATCGTCCAGTGATTGAATTAGATGGCAGTAATGTATCAGTTGATGGTCTATATATCTCTGCGGGCAACAGTACAGTCAGAGGATTAACTATCAACCGTTTTGGTGTTGATGGTATCCGATTGATTGATAATGGTGGCAACATCATTGAAGGAAACTTCATTGGTACTGATGTCACTGGCACTCAAGATTTAGGCAACCGCTATAGTGGTATATCAATCTTGAGTCCTAATAATATTATTGGTGGTAAAACGGTTAAAGCACGAAACATCATATCTGGCAATGATAATGTTGGCATTTACATTACAGAAGCAACGGCCAATAACAACTTGATTCAAGGCAACTATATCGGTAGCGATGTCACTGGCACTAAAGATTTGGGCAATACAAATAATGGTATTGCTATTTTGGACGCAATTAATAACACGGTTGGGGGGACAACTATTGAGGCGGGCAACTTGATATTCGGTAATGGTAAAAATGGTATCTTTATTAACGGTTCCGGTTCCACTGGCAATGCTATCTTATCTAATTCTATCTCTGGCAACGACCTCTTGGGTATCGGTTTTGGAAATAATGGATTGACTGTGAATGATTTAGGAGATGCTGATACAGGCATTAACAATTTACAGAATTTCCCAGAGTTGAGTTCAGCTATCTCTAGTAGTGGGAATACGAGTATTAAAGGGAAGATTAATAGCACTCCCAATACTACATTTAGAGTAGAGTTCTTCTCTAACAAGGTTTTAGATGACTCTGGTTTTGGCAGTGGTGGTTTTGGTAATGGTAGTTTTGGTGGTGGCGGTTATGGTGAGGGAGAGAAGTTCCTGGGATTCCAGAATGTGACGACAGATGGCAGTGGTAATGCAACTGTTGAGATTAAGTTACCAGTGGCTGTGCCAATTGGTCAATTTATTACTGCTACGGCTACAGATCCGAAGAATAACACTTCGGAGTTTTCTCAAGGAATTGCGATCGTAGCTAATCAAGCACCAACAGAACTCTTTACCGACATTAATGCTAATTTGGAAGGAGTTTACTTTAGTTCAGCAACCTGGGGAGATTATGATAATGATGGTGATTTAGATATTCTTGTGACAGGCACAAAGGGTCCAAATTCTATAGCCAAAGTTTACCGAAACGATGGTGGTAGCTTCACGGATATTAATGCGGCTTTGAGGGGAGTTAATAATAGTTCGGTAGATTGGGGAGATTATGACAAAGATGGCGATCTTGATATTCTTCTAACAGGTTCGGATGATAGCTCAAACTCAGTATCGAAAGTTTATCGGAATGATAGTGGTAACTTTACGGATATCAATGCTAACTTGCAACGAGTTTGGGCAAGTTCAGCAAATTGGGGAGATTATGATAATGATGGCGATCTTGATATACTTCTGTCAGGTTCTACAGTTATTTCTGGTTCCTCTGTTAGGATCGCGAAAGTCTACCGTAATGATAGTGGTAGCTTTACGGATATCGCTGCTAATTTACAGGGAGTTTGGCTAGGTTCAGCAGATTGGGGAGACTATGACAAAGACGGAGACCTTGATATTCTCATAACCGGTAATGCCGACGGTTCATTTTCGTCAGGTATCTCTAAGATTTATCGTAATGATAGTGGCAATTTCACTGATATAGGTGCATCCTTGACAGGCGTTTTTTCGGGTGACGTAGCTTGGGGAGACTATGACAATGATGGTGATTTAGATATTCTTTTAGCTGGTTTAATAGGTAATGGTTCATCTCCTGTTTCTAAGATTTATCGTAATGATGGTGGCAGTTTCACGGAGATTAATGCTGGCTTGCAGGGAGCTTTTTATAGCTCTGTAGATTGGGGAGATTATGATAATGATGGGGACTTAGATATTCTTTTGACAGGTTCCAATCAATTTCCATCCGGTATCTCAAAACTCTACCGAAATGATGGTGGCAGCTTTACTGATATTAGTACCAACTTGCAAGGAGTGTTTGGTAGTTCAGTAAGTTGGGGAGACTATGACAATGATAGCGACCTAGATATTCTTTTGACTGGTAATCCATTGGGGGTTTCATCTGGTAGCACCAAGGTTTATAGAAACAACATTTTCACTTTAAATACAGCACCCACACCACCCATAGCGCTGATTTCTTCAGTTAATGGCAATTCTGTCACCCTTAACTGGAACCCTGGTACTGATGCTGAAACACCGCAAGCCAGTTTGACTTATAACTTGCGGGTAGGAACAACTCCTGGAGGTTCAGATATTATGTCTCCGATGGCTAATAGCAATGGCACGCGGAAAGTAGTCCAGATGGGTAATGTCAATCAAAATAAAAATTGGACGCTTAAGAATTTAAAACCGGGTACTTATTACTGGAGTGCCCAAGCAATTGATAATTCTTTTAAAGGTTCGACTTTTGCTACTGAAGGCAGTTTTACAGTTTTAAGTGTAGGTGCAATTGGAAATATAAGTGTTACAGTTACACCTATTCCCTAGAAATTTATTAAGTTGACACCTATGCCATTGGTGTCAACTTAAGCCTGAAAGCCGGCCAAGTCCGTTGGTTATCCCGCGAGTCCGACAGGGAATCAATTCCCTGTCTAATAGCGAAAGTCCTCTCAAAGAGGACTAATGAGTTCTTCAGTCCTCTTTAAGAGGACTTGCGCTTTGAGACAGGGGTTTAAACCCCTGTCGGGCTATTGGTTCTACCTGGTTGTTGACAGCTATGGGTTCCTGGAGTGTCCCTATAATTAATCCGGCGATGATGATATCTTCAGCTCATTGTATTGTAAAATTATTCAGACTTACCTATAACCCACATTCCGCAGATGTGGGTCGGATTTTTTTATCAGTTGTGAAAACTTGGAAGCCAAACGCTTTTGGGCTGAAATTATGCAGTGTTAGCCTT
>NZ_JAEQCI010000007.1:0-1454 GCF_020738565.1 Microcoleus sp. PH2017_12_PCY_D_A
GTCGAGACTGTTGTGGAGAATCTCAAACCTCCATTAACTGTCGAGACTGTTGTGGAGAATCTCAAACCTCCATTAACTGTCGAGACTGTTGTGGAGAATTTAGACTTAGATAACAGAAGGGACAGCGGCTACAATTCCAACGGCTGGATAGACTTCCACTACAAAGTCCGCATTGACGGCAAACAGCACTCCATACGGCACAATCAAGGCAAATGCACCGGGCCCTACTACACCTACCGCTGGCTCGAAGGTAAAAAACAGCGAGCTAAATATATCCCAAGTAAAAAATTTGGGGAAGTCTACAGAGCAGTCGCCATGGGTCAACCAGTCAGCGAAATTCTGAAAATCATCTCAAGTCCAAGCAGACTAGACGCAATTCTGAAAAAATGAACCACAAAATTTCTGAGCTGCAAACGCGGTACAGCTTAAGCAGCAAACAGTCAATTTACGATCGCATAAAAGCCCTGCACATAAAACCAGTACGGCGCGGAGAAATATCCAGCGACTCACTGGACAAACTAGACAACCTTGACAAATTCCTAAAAAACAACCCTGGTGCAGCGCTGTCAGACTTTCCAAAACAAACCGAAGCTATTACAACAAGCAAACTAGACTTGTCTAGCGGACAACTAGACAAGTCCACTGAACAACTGAACAACTTCAATGAAACCCTGCAATTAGTAGAAGCGATCGCCCGCCACTTCGCCGCCAACCAAGACCCATTAGCAAAATACAAAACACTAGAATATGCCGCCAAACATATTTTGCTACTGCCAAGTTCCAAAATAAAAGAACTCATCGGCGTAAACCCTTGCAATTACGGCGACAAATTCCAGCGGGGAAACTTTATTTTTGAAAAAAAAGGAATAAAGTTTGAGTGTTTGTAAAGAGGGCTAGTTATAATATCACCAATGGTGTTTTTTTGGGAGTTATACCGGGTATTACTCGACCCGGTTGTTTTTGCAGCCATGTCACCTTGCCTGCGGCGCCTCAATCTGTGCCTGTCGCGGCCGGGGGGGCGGGCCATAAACCAGCTCCCCCCCCGGCCCACGTTTTCAATCGATCGCTAGTATGCGTTTAGTATGCGTTTAGTATACGTTTGGTATGCGTTTGGTATACATTTAAACATCTAACGTAAAAACTTTTTTAAATATTCACAAGCTTCGTCCAGAGTCATAGGCTTAAGAGAATCCATCTCAACGAGAGACGACCTAAGAATCCTAACTAATTTTTTTCGATAGATACTATTTTTTTTCATTATTTTTACCATCAGTTAGTCCACGAGCGATCGCCCAATACATCAACTGGGGATTACCCTCCCAATCAAAAAGGGCAAAGGTCGATCGATAGTCAGAATCGATCGAAGCAGCAAACCAAGTCGTAGGAAAATTGCCCCACTCAACAACAAAAGTAGCGCCACTCTCGACGGCAATACCATGAAACAAATAAGCCTG
>NZ_JAEQCI010000198.1:0-6280 GCF_020738565.1 Microcoleus sp. PH2017_12_PCY_D_A
TACCTTTATGGCTCTTATCCTTCTTTGAGTGGTAGCGGGAGCGTTTATGCTTTCGATGTTGAGGAAATGATTAAAACTCTGGACAATCCCGGTCAATTCAAAATTGATAGTCTTGACAGGGGTGTTAAGTCTCCTTTCTTCAATGCTACTACGGCGAGGTCTGTGACTGCGGCTGATTTCACAAGGGTTCCTATTGATGATATAAATCCGGCAATTAGTATTGCTGCTGACTATGGGATTCTTCAGGAGAACCGACCTGCTAATCAGTTTACTTATGGGGTGCCGTTGGGTACAAAACGCGCACCAGTCGGTACTGGAGGTAATTTACGGGATTTGAGTTCTGCACCGACTGACTGGCTGAATTTGAAGGGGCCTGGTGCAACTACAAGTGACCTGACTCCTACTTTTCAATGGCAGTTTGCTCCGGGTTGGGAGGATGTGAAAGAGGTTAATCTTTTTGTCAGTACCTTCGATAAAGGGGAGGGTTTGTTGCCAGAGGATAGGTGGGAGGATCTCGCCAATATCCAAAATCCAAACTTCAATAATCTCAGCCCACAGCAGCAGCAAAACTTGCTAGCAAAATGGAACTCCCAGTTCGGCACTTTAGACTATAACCCCAACCGCATCCTGACAGCGACTTGGAAGCCCGGTCAAGGCTGGGTGGGGCTTGGTGGTCTACCCCTTGACCCTTCAAACACCAATACCCAGTTCACGCTGCCCGATAATCGGACTCTGACGGCTGGTCAGACTTATCATTGGGCTGTTGAAGCTTTGAGCAAGGATGGAAAGCGAAATCTTGATGTTGGGCAGTTCAAAACATCGCCACCGCCTGCTCTGGGCGGCAACAGCACTTTCAGCAGCGTCACTGTACTGACCCACGGTTTTAAGCCTCCGGTCATTACCGGACCAGGGATTCCCAGCGAATTCTACAAAATGGCTGACAGCATTGCTACTACTGGGGGTGAAGGATTGCTCATGCGCTACGACTCGCCCACAGGTGACTGGGTTCCGGTCAATAAATATGGGCAAGTCAAGAGTGATTTTTTTAGTAATTCAACTTATTTTCCTAATGGTTTTGACTCTTCAGCTCCCAGTTATCGCACTGCTTTGTCGAGCTATATAGCTCCCTACCTCCAAGCCAACAAACCATTAGTGCTTCTGCCTGACTGGTCTCAAAATAATGAGTCAGCTATTCCCGATTCTGGCTTCACGGAGGGAGCAGCAGATAGTTTCTTTGCTTCGCTAGTGCAGCTAGATCAGTCGCTAGGAGGTGGTGCTAACTTCGACAGCCAAGGGAATTTTGTTCGCTCTCAGGGGGCAATTTTCAATTCGCCACTGCACTTTGTTGGCTTCAGTCGGGGGACTGTGGTCAATAGCGAAATCATTCAGCGTGTAGGGACTTACTTCCCTCTAGCTGGCGGGAAGGAGAATTCTCTGTTTCGCGACCTCCAGATGACTACATTAGATCCTCATGATTTTGACCAACCAAGTTTTTCGGTACAGTTACCATTTCTAGGAGAAGCGGGATTTGCAGATTTCCGCGAACCGAAGGTTCAGGTTTGGAAGAATGTGACTTTTGCGGACAACTACTACCAAACGGTGCCCAGGCTCGACCAAGGCATTCCACAAATTCCTACGCTGACACCTGCGGGTCGAGACATTCCCAATTTGAGCGGGCCCGATGCTCTGCGAACAGAGATTAGAGCAGGTCTCAAATTTCCCAGAAACAGTGCGGGGGAACTTCTAGGGAAGCCTGACGAAACGGTTTTCTTGGGTACTCGACGCAATGCTGATGGTTATGAAAATAGTTTACCTGGGTTTACGAAAGACGATCTCGCTGGGGGAACGCACGGGAGAGTCCTGACGTGGTATGCGGGGACTGCTGACCTAGGACTAACTGAGTATCGCCAAAATTCTTCTAGTACGCAACCTGTTGACCCGATCTCGCGGCGTCGGGGTGATGGGCATTACGAGCAACTATTTGACAGAGACTTTTCTTTCAGTGGAACTCCTCAAGACCCTCGTGTCAACCCCTGGTACACGCCTAAATATAGCGGGCAACCTAACTTTTCTCTGGGTGCTGCTAATGCTCCTAATGAGGGTATTGGTACTGGTTGGTTCTATTCTGTTCTTGGAGGTGGGTTGACTAAAGATCCGAATACGGGTGCGATCGCTAATTTACGACCGACTAATAATGTCGAGCGCGTGCCACTTTCTTTTGACAATACAGCAGAAAGCAGGATGCGGGGAGATTTTGCGATTCCTACTCTTTTTGGTGGCAATTTTGATGCTGTTTTTAATCCGCGTAGTTTGTTCCGAAATGCGATTTCTGATGCGATTCCTGGTTGGTCTTTTCACGGCGGTACGTCAAATATTGCGTCGCCGACAAGTAGGTTAGTTGATTGGAGAGATATTCCCGCACTTAACATACCTCGTAACATCAGGAATCAGAATAGAAACATATCACTAAATTACCTGGAACAGGTGGGCATTACTGAACCTAACTATGCCTTGAAATTAACATCGGGAGATAGCATCACACACAATCGCTTTGTCGTGCCTGACTGGGGAACTTTGCGATTTAATCTTCATGTACCTGAACTCAGCGGCGGGCAGTTAAACGTTTCTATCCAAGGCGATGCACCTGGTTATGAAAATTATCAACCCATAGGTAACATTGACCTAAGAGTAGCCGATGGTCGAGTTAATCCAGGTGATTTAGCAGAAAACGCTTATCCTATAGGCTATGCTGATACTGACACTAACCGCATTGGTTCTGGTAATTTAGGGTTTGAAACTTTCCACGTTGATGTACCTGAAGTGCTGCGAGGCAAGTCAGCTAAGCTTAAGTTTGAGTTGGAAGGGAATGATACAGTTTATCTTGATGATGTTTTCTTTAAGAGCACTCATCTCATGTTTGGTAATCCTACTTTAAACGGACAAGAAGCTAGACCTGATGCTGCGAACAATGCCAACAATTATCTGATTGAAAAGCCACAGTATTCGCTCTCTTATAATGAGAGTAACAAAGGTTCTAATTGGGTGAGTTGGCAGCTCAACAAAACGTGGTTGGGCGATCTTGGAGCACCAAATAATGATAGTCTAGATCCTTACGATTCTTTCCCTTGGAGGTCAGATAGCGCACTTCCCAGTGAATTAGATACAACCGAGGGAGGGGAATACGGACGTAGTGGTTTTGACCGAGGTCACTTGACTGCTAGAGAACAGCGTAACAGAACTCAGAAAGATCAGCTTGCTACCTTCTTGACAACGAACTTACTGCCACAAGAACCAGGGCAGAATCAAAGAGGAGCATGGCGACAGCTAGAAGCCTTTAGTAGGACAATTGTTTTGAATCGTGGTTGGGAATTGTATAACATTGCGGGTGGATATGGATCGTTAAATGGCGAATTGCCATTCGATCACCCCTTCAATAATTTCTTCAATAATCAAAAGTACATTAATGTTCCTGAATTGATGTGGAAAGTGATTGTACCTCTAAAACCTGGACAAGGTATAGCAGATGTAACAGCAAATACACCTGTAATAGCTGTCACGCTACCTAATTTTCCACCTTATCCCGGTACAAACACGCGAATACAGTGGTTTGATATGGAAAACATAACTACTGTTGACAGGATTGAAGAACTTACAGGTCTTGACCTTCTCTCCAACCTCCCAGATGAAATTGAAAATATATTGGAGAGCCGATCCTATATTGGTCC
Organism: Microcoleus sp. PH2017_12_PCY_D_A; assembly: GCF_020738565.1. Classification (NCBI taxonomy): domain Bacteria; kingdom Bacillati; phylum Cyanobacteriota; class Cyanophyceae; order Oscillatoriales; family Microcoleaceae; genus Microcoleus; species Microcoleus sp. PH2017_12_PCY_D_A. Next base: position 3,726 of record NZ_JAEQCI010000198.1, read on the forward strand.
AGTGACAGTTGATGATTTTCCAAATGTAGTTACCTAAGTTTTGGTAGTAGCTAACACTTGGCAATAACTGCTTAACTAGCGAGGGGGAATCAATTCTTCCTCGCTATTTTTAATACAGAAAACTTATTTACTGACAATGGTCATTCCTAATACTGCCATCTGGCATAGTTGTATTACACAAAATTGCGCCCCTAATTCTGTCAATGTTAGCCAGCTCTAAATTGATGAAAGATTCACTTAAGTCTACATTTGTTAGATTAGCTCCCACTAGCAAAGGCTCATAGAATTTGGTATCTCTTAAGCAAGCCCCTGTTAAATTAGCATTGCAAAGAGCGCTGTCTGCGAAATGAGCATTGCTCAAATTAGCACCGCTCAAGTCAATCCCTTCCAACATAGCTTCAACTATACTTGCCCCGCTGAGGTTAGCTCTACTTAAGTTGGCATAGTCTAAGTCGGTACAATCCAAGATTGCCCCACTTAAGTCAGCTCCACTCAGATCGATTCGGCATAATTCGGCATAATATAAATTAGCATTGCTAAGATTGACCCCCGATAGGTCAGCTTCAGCTAGCTTAGCCCCATCAAGTTGAGCATCGCTTAAGTTAGCACCGCTGAGATTAACAAGACTCAGATTTGCTCCAGTCAAGTTAGCACCGCTGAGATTGATACCGCTCAAGTCATTTTGACCTGGTTCTAGGTCTTCGACGTATGTCACGTCAGCAACGTTTAAGTTAGCACGACTTAAATCAACTCCAGGGAAATCCCTCTCTCCCGCAGCGTAGCGCCTATATAGTTCTTCAACGTTCATGTTTTTTCCTCCCTCTATTTAGAATATCAGTTTATACTATCAATATGGCAAGACTTTGCCAATGTCTGATGCTAGTTGTCTGCATTTAATTTGCACTTTTGAATACTGAGGAATTAATTTCAATTAATCTCCCTTAGAAATAACTAAAAAGATGACGAGTCTTAGTGAACTTTACGTGAGAACTACTGGGTTAACTAATCAACTAGAAAGGCTAGTCATTTTTTGAAGCATGAATCCTCCCTCTCCCTTCTCCTCCTTTCTTCGTGGATCGCAACGAGTAATTTAGGTGTCTAAGAACTCATATCCGTAGGGAAAGACATCCATTCTGGCCTTGCTCAAATCAACCCCGGTCAAATTGGCTCCTTCAAGCAAAGGGCTGCCTAATAAAGCATCATCCAGTATAGCTCTGGTCAAATTTGCATTAATAAGGGGAGCTTCGATAAGGTTCGCTCTGCTCAAATCAGCTTCAGTTAAATCTGCTCCCTCCAAAATACAATCAGCTAAATTCGCTTCAGTTAAATCTGCTCTACTCAAATCGGCATTTTCCAAGGTCGCTCCGCTCAAAGCAGCTCTACTTAAATCGGCTCCACTAAGATTGGCTCCTTTGAGTTCAGCACAGACAAAGTTAGCTCCTCTCAAGTTGGCGTTGCTCAAGTTAATTTCGGGAAGGTAGGCGCGGACAAGCTTTACAGCACTCAAATCAACTCCGCTAAAATCTTTTTCTCCAGCAGCGTACCTCTCGAGCAATTCTTTAGCATCCATAACTCTCCTCCTAAATCTCTATTACGATTATAGATCCTATTGTTAGTAGTTCTCCATAGGATAGGTGGCTGGTTTCACGATATGATTCGATTGCAACCGTCATTACAGATACTCCCATCAGGCATAATAGTGCGACAAAAAATAGCCCCTCCTCTCTCAATAAGATTCGGGTTAACAGGCTTAACGGCAGCATATCTTAGGTAGGGATCGAAGATGTACATATCATCAAGATAAGCATCTTTAGCATCTCTAAAATCAGCATCTGCCAAGTTAGTACCATCAAAATCAACTTCATTCATATTGGTATTTCTGAATATACTTCTCGATAGGTTAGCGTAGAGAAGGCGGACATTAGAAAGGCAAGCACCATTAAAAATTGCATCTGTTATATTGGCACACATCAGATTGACTTCACTTAAGTTAGCCTCGATCATATTCACAGCACTCAAGTTGGCATTTTCCAAAACAATATCCCTTAAATCAATACCCTCTAAATTGGCACCGCTCAAATTGATGTGTATCAGCCCACTTTCTTCAATATAAGAATTTCTCAAATTAATACCGCTCAAATTGGCATTACATAGATCAACCCTTCTCAAGTCAACACCTTCAAAATCTCTTTCACCATCAGCATATCTTCTAAGTAATTCTTCAGCCTCCATAACTTTAACCCTTAATTTGTAATCGGTTGATAGTGTTAATAATACCGCTTTCCCAGTCAAGAATCTATTGGAAATACTTGGGATAGCCTTCCTTATTGAATGTCATCAGCTCAACAGACGGCACATCAACAGTAATGATAGCCCCCGGTGCCTTAAAGCAAGACACAGCAGTGAGCATTGCCCCAGTCAACCTTCCAAACTTGTCCCTACCGCTACCACCGGGATTTGAATTTGCAGGAGCCTTCAACTTAAACTTTAGCGATAACTCCCTGAATATACCCGCCCAGTTGGCAATACCAGCACCCGCCGGATTAGCACCTGGA
>NZ_JAEQCI010000199.1:0-6144 GCF_020738565.1 Microcoleus sp. PH2017_12_PCY_D_A
AAAATTGGTTCGTAGTGAGGACTTCAGTCCTCAGAAATTGATGCGGACTGAAGTCCTCACTACGAACCTAAATGACCATTTCATTTGATGTCTTCAATGCGAGCATTCAAACCGTTAGTAGTGAGAATTTCTAGCAATTCCTCAGCTTTTTCGCGTTCTTGAAAAACACCAGCTTGAATCACCGATCGCCCGTTGGTAAAAGTCCGAAAAGCATCGGGAACCAAGGATAGCATTTTTTGCCGATCGCCCGAACTCTCGGCATCCACCACAACTCGATACCGGAAACCCAACGCAGAAGCTCGATCGACTGACGGCGAACTCTCGGAATCGGGCAAAGAATTCCCCCCTAAACCAGCAGGTACAAAGCCGCCCCTTCCGAGAGGAATGTTGCGGCCCGGAACCGGCAATTTACCCTCGGAAGTAACCCCACTCGAACTATCAAAATTCGGAGGAATCATTGGTTGCTGTACCGAACTTTCCCTAACCGATCGAGAATCTGGATCGGGTACAGGAATTGCGATCGCCCCTGTTCCTTCAGCAGCAGAATCGGCGTTTCTCGGAGGAAGCAGAGGCCGCAACTGAGTGCTGGTGGGTGCCGATCGCCTGGAAACTGGCGCTGGTGGCGCAATTGAAGCTCTTTCAACTCGGGGAGTTAGCCGCCCGGGAGTATAAGCAGGGAGAGAAGTTTCTGGGCCGCCGATACCCGAAGGTCGATCGACCCTTAGCTGCAAAGCAGTTCCCGCCATCGGTGGAGGCGGGCTAAAAGTTCCCGCCATATCAACCGATCCAGTTGTGCGGTTGCTCAACAATTGATTGCCGTAAGCTGGGATGACTTGACCTTTCGCGGCATTGTTAATATCGTACTGGCCGTTATTGCGAATCACATTCCCCCCCGGTTCCGCCGAAGTTCCCAAATCTGGCAGAGCTCTGGATATCGCCACAATTCCATCTCGGCGGTTGCTTTCGATATAATTGTTACGCAGCACCGGTCTTGCATCAGCTTGCACCACCACGCCGTCTTTATTCCGAGTAATTTTGTTGCCGATTAACAAAGGCGAAGCATTCTGGGCGACATTCACCCCAAATCCCGTATCTTCAAACACATTATCTCGAACTTCCGGGCGAGAATCCCCAAAAATCGTAATCCCGTTAGCTCCATTTTTCGAGAAAAAATTCCCGCCAATCGTCGGCCTTCCAGTACCAACTACCGAAATGCCGTCGTGAGTGCTACCCGAAAAAGTATTGTTAACAACCGTCGGAGAACTCGATTCGATCCACAAAGCGTAACCGCGATAGTTGGTGTTTGTCACCGTCACCCCGCTGAGTCCTGCCCCGTCTGCGCCTAAAATCGCGATATTTTGACCCGCCGAAGTCGGGCTGATAAATTCTCCTCCGCCTTTGATGACAATATTTTGGCCGCGAGTGTTGGGATTTCCTTGAACAGTCACGCTGGGCCTGAGCATTAATGGAAATTTTTCGCCGCTTTGAGCGCTGTAAGTACCGGGCGCTAGTAAAATCGCGGTTTTCGGCGGGGCGACGCTGAGGGCATAGGTGAGGGTTTTGAACGGTGCTCGATCGCTCCCATTACCTGCCGTGTCGCTGCCACCGCTAGAACTCACGTAGAGTATGTTAATGTCGCTCTCTGGCCCTTGCGAAAGTAGCTGCACGGAGCCGGTTACGGCCGCGATCGCCGAGGGTTGAGGGTGGCAAAAAGCCGTGCTGGCAAAGACGAGCAGCAGGCAAGAACTTAAACTCTTGCTTGGCGATGGCGTTCCGCCCCGCAAGCTACGACTTTTTTGGCACTTGCTCTGTTTGGAATTTAGGATCATAAAAAAACACAATTTATCTTTGAGCCAAATTTCGCATCCCCTGTTTCCTGTCGGGTTTGGGCGATCGCATTTTAATCTCACCCGCCTGCTGGGGTTTTCTGCTGTTAATCTTTTGTTTTGTTCTGCGAACCTCACGGCTTTCCTCCGAAGTGCGGTATGCAGCTTCACGATTCCACTTATATCGAGTTTGATCTATTATGCTTCGTTTTTTTGAAATGCCATAAAACTTAAAAAATTGTCAAATTGAGATCCGTTGATGGCAAAATTAGGTCGATCGGCTTCACCACAATTTTGATGCCGTGGGACAATGTAGCGGGTAGACTGCTAGGAATTAGTTTAATCAAGGTGGTTCTGAATGACCGAGAAACAAAACAGAACTTTACCGGCACAGCCAGCCCTCTGCCGGATTTTAGATGCAAATTTAGATCGATCGCGCGAAGGGTTGAGAATTATTGAAGAATGGTGCAGGTTTGGTCTCAACAGCGCCGATTTAGCCGGCGAGTGCAAGCAACTGCGTCAGGAATTGGCTGCTTGGCACACCGCAGAATTACGCAGCGCTAGGGATACGCCGGCAGATCCGGGGACGGAGCTGACTCACCCGCAGGAAGAGCAGCGTGCGGGCATTCAGCAGCTACTGGCGGCGAATTTTTGTCGGGTGGAAGAAGCTCTGCGGGTACTGGAAGAGTACGGCAAAGTTTACGATCCGAATATGGGCAAGGCTTTGAAGCAGATGCGCTATCGGGTGTATAGTCTCGAAAGCGATTTATTGGCTTACCGACGCTACCAGCAGTTACTTCGATCGCAGTTATACCTCGTAACTTCGCCCAGAGACAACTTGTTAGCAGTGGTAGAAGCTGCTTTGCAAGGCGGAGTGACGTTGGTGCAGTACCGCGACAAAACCTCAGACGACGGAGTAAGGCTGGCCAACGCGCGACAGATGAGCGAACTTTGTCACCGCTACGATGCTTTGCTGATTGTGAACGATCGCGTGGATTTGGCGATCGCCGCAGATGCCGACGGCGTACACTTAGGACAGCAAGATTTGCCTGTAGCCGAAGCGCGCAGGTTGCTCGGCCCCGGACGCATCATCGGCTGTTCGACGACGAATGGCGAAGAAATGCAGCGAGCGATTGATGCGGGAGCCGATTATATTGGAGTTGGGCCAGTTTACTCTACTCCGACTAAACCTGATAAACAAGCGGCGGGTTTGGACTACGTGCGGTATGCTGCTAGTAAGTCTCCGGTTCCTTGGTTTGCGATCGGCTCAATTGATATCAACAACCTCGATGAAGTATTGAATGCCGGAGCTCAAAGAGTTGCCGTAGTGCGATCGATCATGGATGCAGAACAGCCTACTTTAGTCACGCAATTTTTCATCTCGCAGTTGATTCGGATGCAGAATCTGAAAGCTCAGAAAGCTTTGCTGGCGAAAACCTAGGTTGATTGCCGATTTTTCATGGGGGTTGACTGTACCGACATTCAACCCGCGCACCATCCGGGTTTTGTCTGTGTCGCAGCGGTTTCAACCGCCGAGTCTTCTAAAAAATGATATTTTAATCATGACAAATCAAATTGCGCTGCAAGTTAACGGAGAAAATCGCAATTGTGCGATCGACACACCGTTACCAAAATTACTAGAACAATTAGGATTAAACCCGCGCTTAGTAGCTGTAGAGTACAACGGCGAAATCCTGCACAAACAATTTTGGGAAACCACAAAGATAAAAGAGGGCGACATCCTAGAAGTTGTGACAATCGTCGGAGGAGGCTAGCCACAAATTAGCCAATCATACCAAATCCCTTGGTATCCAAATTATTCATCTCTCTCTTCTCTTCCTCTGTGATCTCTGCGGCCTCTGCGGTTAAATCATTCCGAATTTCTCACAAAACTTTTCTACCAAACATGACATCCCCGACTTCTTAAAGAAGTCGGGGATATTGGTATATTAAGATAGAAAATCAGGAAGCAGGGCTTCTAGAGGTTCGTTCCCAAGCAGAGCCTAGGAACGAGGAAACTATCCAAAATTAAACTGCGACAGCTTCAGCCACAGGTGCAGCCGCAGGTGCAACCACAGGATAAATGCTCACTTTCTTGCGAGTCTTACCCTTTCTTTCAAAAGTCACCACACCATCAACCAAAGCAAACAAAGTATCATCTCTGCCGATACCAACATTATTACCGGGGTGAACCTTAGTGCCGCGTTGACGAATCAAAATGTTGCCAGCTTTGACAACTTGACCGCCGTACTTTTTGACACCCAAACGCTGGGAATTAGAATCGCGACCGTTGCGCGTGCTACCTGTACCTTTCTTGTGGGCCATAGTATCCTCAAACTGTATTTACTATTGTTTATTCTGATTCAGATTCGCCGGTTTGGGGAGTTTCAACAACTGCTTGAGTCAAATCTCTCGCAGCCAAAACAACACCGTTGACTGTAATAGAGTCAATCATAAACCGAGTTGTTTCTTGGCGGTGGCCTTTTTTCTTCCGAGTTTTCTTTTTCGGCTTCATCTTGTAGACGAGGACTTTGCGGCCCCGGAAATGCCGCAGCACAGTTCCTTCTACAGTGGCATTTTCTACTAGAGGCTGACCGATGTGAACGTCATCTTCGTGCTGGATCAGAAATACTTTGTCAATGGTGACTTTGGATTCAGCTTCGACGTGAAGCAGTTCGATGTCGTAGAAGCGGCCTGGTTCTACCCGAAATTGTTTGCCGCCGGTTTCAATGATTGCGTAAGTCATGGGATGGTTGTTGAGATTGCCGTACAGGTAGCTGATGAGTCATCGGTCATTGGTCATTGTGGACTTTTGACTGTGGACTGTTTTGCAGCTTTTGGAATGTCTTAACCTGATCCGAGCCGGATTTAGACAGACAATCTACAATTATTGCTGATTTGGGGATTTTTGTCAAGCTATAGTGCACGCGATATTTTCTCATTGCGAATTTGAGAACGGATTTTTAGCACCTAACTGCGGGATGTTTAGAATGTTGAATGTAGAAAATTTTATGAAATTCTCTCTTCCCACGCACGGCAGGTAAAAATGGCAAATTGGATATGGAAACTCTGAATATCGGCAGCGTTGTGCAATTCGTCTGGTTGAAATTGTGCTTGATATTAATACCTATATGGGTGTGAGTCGGCTTTTCATCCCATGAGGCGGGGTCGAGATTGTTCCAGAAGTGCGATCGCCCTTCTGGAACTTGCAAGTAATCAGCAGTTTTTGATTCCCAAGTATGATAGAGTGAATCTATCAGGACTTACGTAAACAAACCGGGTTTCTTAGAATAATTGACGATCCTCAATGAGGTATCTACGAAGAAACCTGGTTTCTAGCCTCGACGTGCATAAGTTCTGTCGATCGCTCTTTTTCCTCAATCCCGTATTCAAAGCATACATTCAGTGCAGGTGAAATCTTATATAATTTATGAGAGATTACATTTCTTACATTTGACGGATCGAAAGCGAATCTAACATAATCTCAAAGTGAAAAAACTATGGATACACCACCACTGCCACAACCACAGCTCGATCGCGCGCCGATTACTTTTGACCAATATGCAGCGTACACACCCGAAAAGCTAGAACTACGACGAGGTTTCTATAATTATGGAGGACAAGACTTCACAGGTTTTTATCTCGCAGTATTGGCAAATATGGGGTTACGGGAAGCTGTTCGCCACGTACCGCTTTCACTATGGCTAGAGGCAATTCAAGAGTTAACTTTTCAAAATCCCAAACTCAATTTTGATACAGATATCGGGGAAGCTATGCTTAACAAATTGAACCGAGGATTGCAAGATTTACAAGAAGTTGCAGGCTATTTGGAAGAATCTGATTAGCTACGATGGCTACAAATACAGCGTGTCGTACAATGTAAGCAAGGCTGGAACTACGATCGCAATTTTCAACTTCTACATCGATCGCATAAAAGCATTCACCGCATCATATTGATCTGCCATCCGCGAATAAAACTCGATCGCAAAAACTTACCCATCAGACCAAAGAAACCGGGTTTTTTAGCCTTACTGTGGACTACAACGAAAGATTTTGGCAAAAAACCCGGTTTCTGACTACCCGTGCGTCCGGGAACTAATACAAACACAGAATTTTTCCCCAAATAAAAAGCGCCCCTATTTCTAGGAGCGCTTTTTGTCAATCTCAAGCTAAAACTTAGCCGTTGATGGAAGGAGCAACCAAAGCCACAGGAGTGGTATCAGCAGCAGCCAAATCGAGCGGGAAGTTGTGAGCGTTGCGCTCGTGCATTACTTCCATACCCAAGTTAGCGCGGTTGATAACATCAGCCCAGGTGTTG
>NZ_JAEQCI010000200.1:0-6018 GCF_020738565.1 Microcoleus sp. PH2017_12_PCY_D_A
TCAAGCCTATGGATTTGTTAATTTCGACAATTTTCGAGATCGACTATTAGCTTGCTTTTCTAATTAGCTTTTCTTATCACCGCAAACCCAGAAGACCCGATGCAGCACTGGGCAAATCACGCACCGATGAATTTTTTGCACAAATTATGCTTGGTTGATGCAGAGAAACATCGAGTGCTCAATCAAAAGATGGAAGCAATAGAAATGTACGATCGCGCAATTCACCTCGCCAAAGAAAACGATTACATCCAAGAAGAAGCCTTAGCCCAGGAACTCACAGCTAAATTTTACCTCGGCTGGGGCAAGGAAAAAGTCGCTGAAGCCTATATGCAGCAAGCTTACTACTGCTACGCCCGCTGGGGTGCTAAAGCTAAAACCGATGACTTAGAAACCCGCTATCCCCAACTGCTGATTCCCATATTGCAGCCCCAGCAATCTCGCCCTCTGCTGGGCGAAACCCGGTTTCAAGTCGATAAATCTTCATTGAGCGATCGAACTATCCAAACAACCCGCTCTAGCAGCAGCAGCATTTCTGAATCCCTCGATTTTGCCACCATTTTCAAAGCATCGCAAGCTTTATCGAGTCAAATTCAACTAAAGCAATTGCTTTGCACTTTAATGCAGCTTGTGATGGAAAATGCCGGGGCAAAAAAGGCGGCTTTGCTGTTGCTCAAAGATGGCACTCTGGCTGTGGAAGCCCTAGCAAACCTGAACGAAAGCGTTACCTTGCTATCAGTGCCGTTAGAAAAGGGCGAATCGCTTCCCATCACACTGATCGACTATGTTAAACGCACCTTAAAAACCGTCGTGCTGGATGATGCGACAGCAGGAACCGATTTTATTGCTGACTCGTATTTCGTGCAGCAACAGCCCAAAAGCGTGCTGTGCGAGCCGATTTTGTATCAGGGTAAATTAATCGGGTTGCTGTATTTGGAAAATCAATTAACGATTGGCGCATTTACTGGCTCGCGCCTCGAAGTCGTGCAACTTTTGTGCGCCCAAGCCGCGATTTCTCTGGAAAATGCCCGCCTTTACAAACAATCCCAAGATTACGCGCAGCAATTAGAGCGATCGCTCGAAGATCTGCAACAAGCCCAACTGCAAACGATCCAAAACGAAAAAATGGCAACTTTGGGCAATTTAGTAGCCGGTGTAGCGCACGAAATCAACAATCCGATTGGCTTTATCACAGCCAGCGTCAACAACGCCGAAGAATACATTCAAGACTTGCTCGCCCACCTTCAATGCTATCAAGAACATTATCCCGAACCGGCGCCATCCGTCACCGATCATGCCGAAGATATTGACTTAGAATTCCTCGTCGAAGACTTGCCGAAGCTAATCCCGTCGATGAAAATAGCATCGCAGCGGATTCGCGAGATTAGCACGACCCTCCGCACTTTTTCCCGAGCCGATACCGCCGAAAAAGTCGCTTGCAACCTCCACGAAGGGATTGACAGTACGCTGTTGATTTTGAAATACCGCCTCAAAGCTAATGATAAACGTCCGGCAATTGAGATTGTAAAAAACTACGGTAATTTGCCGCTTGTCAAGTGTTTTTTCGGACAATTAAATCAAGTGTTTATGAATATTCTCGCTAACGCGATCGATGCTTTGGATGCAGCGTGCGTTGGGCAAACATGGGCCCAATTACAGGCTGAACCTAAGCAAATTATGATTTGTACTTCCAGGTCGATCGACTTGCAAACTGTAACAATTCGTATCAAAGATAACGGCCCGGGGATGTCAGAGCCAGTAAGATTGCGGATATTCGACCACTTGTTTACTACCAAAGAGGTTGGGAAGGGGACGGGATTGGGATTGGCGATCGCCCGACAGATTGTAGAAACAACCCACGGAGGGACTTTAGATGTAGAATCAACCCTAGGGCACGGTACAGAATTTATCATTCGTATTCCTATTTTAGATAAAACGGCGGTTTCAACCGCGATCGACCGATAACTCGTATGTGCCGAAGCGCCCGTCATTTGAGGCGTGAGGTCAAACTACACAAACGTAGGCGTTAGCCTTCTTAAAGGCTAGTTCGAGCGAAGGAGGGACTGATAAATCTGGAATATACGATCGCACAGGCTTGTGTTCTAAATTACAGCGTAGCAATCAAAATTAGAATAGAACAATACTAAATAGACTATTTTATATAACTCAAATTGTGGGTAGTGCCCTGAAGGGAAGGATCGGAACAAAACCGAATTCAAATTAAAACAGGTATCTAGAGTTGTAAATTAGCATTATAATGATGCACAAAACGCCAAATTGCTGCAATAGGATTTTCCAATTTTTTAGATAAGGATAAACTCTTTCTCACCAACCCTTGATACTCGTTGTCGAATGGTGCAGTTAAATCGTTCGATATAGCTCGTACAACCACTATCTTTATCTACACGGCGCGATGACGTTTACGCTTGTAATACAGAATCATAGGCACTCCAATGATCAGTATAAATTACTGCACATTGACGGTAAACTGGTGGCATTGAATTCCATAAAGCTTGAGCTGATACTGCACTACGATCCCCAATATGTACACCAACAATTTCCCTAGTCTCGGCATCCAATGCAAGCCATACCCACTGCTGATTTCCTTTATTATCAACTTGCCGACCATAACTCATCCATCTGAACACTCAAGCGCTTTTTTGGCTTGGGGCTGACCTCCACTTGCTTCTTTTCAACAACAGAAGAGAGCATTTACGTAGCGCTGCACAGTATCTTATGATACTTGTAGCACCCGAGCAATTCCTGCCTGAGAAATACGTTCTTTTAGCATCCGTGACATTAATTCCTGTTGTTCCTTGGTAATCGCTTGACCTGTCGGATTTAGAACAAATTGACGACCACATTCTCGACATTTGTAGTTTTGCTTCCGATGCCGAGTCTGACCGTTACGACTGACTTCTTTTGAACCACAACGTGGGCAACAATGAATGAATACTGTCATATCATACTAGGGCAAACACTTGTCTCTAATAGTAGCTTAAGTTTACTTCGATCCTTTCCTTCAGGGCACTACCGGATTCCAGTTTTTGCATAATTTGCGATCGCATCCAGAACTACAACATCACATCGTGCTGGTTTCTTCGGCTAGTGTCTTTGAGATCGATCGCCACAATAGCATTAAAGCGGGCGGCAATGATTTCTTACCCAAACCCATTCAAGCTGAAATATTGCTAGAACAATTGCAAAAGTATTTAGAGTTAGACTGGATTTACCGGCGTTGCTGAACTTGAGTATGAATTCAGGGTTTTCATGCTTGAGCCCAAAACAGACTCTTTACGCCTTTGAGTCTTTGTGCAGAACATAATTCATACTGTCAATCAGCAACGCCGACTGGATTTACCAAGAGAAGAAAGGCGATCGACTTTCTCAGCCTGATGTCGATCGAGAAATTAAGCCACCATCTCACGCCATTTTAACCCAACTTTCTCAACTAGCCAAAGTCGGCGATCTCGATGGGGCGATCGAAATCGCCCAGCAAATCCCAGATGGGGATACTGCCGCTTTTGTCCGAGAACTTATCCAGCTTGCGGAGGCGTGCGAGCTCAAACAACTGCGGGCATTTATTCAGCAGTATCTCGCTTAATGTGTAGCATTAGAAACTATGATTGACTCAACCAGTCCTTTTATTTTGATTGTGGATGACAATCCAGCCAACTTGTCTATCCTCTCCAAAACCTTAAAATCTGAAAACTACAAAATTCCCATGGCAGTGGATGGCGAAGAAGCCCTAGCTATGGTGGCCTATGCTCAGCCAGCTCTAATTTTACTCGACGTGCAAATGCCCAAAATGGACGGTTTTGAAGCCTGCCGCCGCCTCCAAGCAGACCCCGCTACTCAAGGTATCCCCATAATTTTTATGACGGCTTTGGCAGATACGGAAAATAAAATCAAAGGCTTGTCCTTGGGGGCGGTGGACTACATTACCAAACCTTTTGAACCCCAGGAAGTATTAGCAAGGGTGAAAGTTCACTGGCACCTCAAGCAGCTCGCCGACACCTTAGAACAACGAGTTGCAGAACGTACCGATGAGTTGGAGAAAGCCCAATTGCAATTGGTGCAGCAAGAAAAACTCTCCACTCTGGGACAACTGGTGGCGGGCGTTGCTCATGAAATTAACAATCCCATTGCTTGTGTCGTAGGTAATGTCAGTGCTGTGGAAGATAGCATTAACGATGTATTTGATTTGATCGATCTGTATCGCCAACAGTTCCCCGAACCCGGCCCGACAATTGAGGCATCTCTAGACACGATCGATCTAGAATATCTGCGGGAAGATTTGCCAAAGTTAATCAGAGCCATGAAAGATGGGGGCGCTCGCATTACATCAATCAGTAAAAGTCTCTGCACTTTCTCCCGCGCTGACAGCGATGTCAAGCAAAAATTTAACTTACATGAAGGTATCGATAGCACTATCCTAATTCTGCGCCATCGCCTCAAGGCAAATAATCTGCGTCCAGCAATTGAAGTGATTGCTAACTACGGCGATGTGCCAGCGATTAATTGTTTCCCCGGACAATTAAATCAGGTGTTTATGAATATTCTCGCCAATGCGATCGATGCTTTGGATGCAGCGAGCATTGGACGAACCTATGCCCAGCTAGAGGCCCAACCTGGGCGAATTATCATTTCTACTCAAATGTCGATCGACCTTTCAACCGTAGCAATTCGTATCAAAGATAACGGCAACGGTATATCTGACTCAGTAAAATCCCGCGTATTTGACTATTTGTTTACTACCAAAGAGGTTGGCAAGGGGACTGGGTTGGGATTGGCGATCGCTAAGTCTATCGTAGAAGAACCCACAGCGGTAAGTTAAGCTGCCACTCTGCGGTGGGTGAAGGAACAGAATTTGCGATCGAACTTCCGCTGTAAAAAATATTACATTGTGTCCCGTCGCTCGATCGTGCAATCGGATGTGATATTATCGATCGACCTTGGATGCGGACTTGAGCTTCAAAGCGCTTAAAAATTTAACGCATTCAGCTTCAAGAAATCGGTATTTAATCGGCTTGATGAAGGCATTAAAATGATTTAACCCAACAATATAATTGCCAGTTTCGATAGCGATAGGGGATAAATGAGTGCCTTCTATTTCCCGAGTTAAAACTGGTAAATCTCTAGCTTTCAATTGTTCAACAAACCACAGCACATCGCTATTTTTTTGTACTTCCAAACCTTGGTCAATATCCCTGACTGAGCCTGCTATGTCATCTCGATCGAAAGAAATCAGTGCAGTTAAATTAAACAAAGAACTGCTAGCAATAAAACATTGGGTTTCAGCTCTTGTCGGCCGCACTCCCAAACCGAGTTTGTCTAACAGCACTGCGAGCGAGCGAATCGGAATTGCACTCTCGGTGTTGCTGATATCGGGAGCAATTAATAAAGACGGTTGACCTTTAATTGAAGGTGTCTCGATACTGCTATTATAGATTAACTTTTGAATTTGTCGGTTTTCATCTTGGCCATAACATTGATTCGCAATATTTTGCCAATTGGCATCGCTTAAAAACTCTAAAATAGCGATGTACTTGCATCCCAAACTGTGACCCACCCAAAAATAGCTCGATCGCTCTTGATAAATATCCGACTCCCAACCCAATTTTTTCGCAACTTCCGTTAGTTCTTTCCTAAGTATCTCCTGTTCTTGCAATAAACTAACTGCGATCGGCCAGTGGCGAAAACTAAACCTAAACGGCAAAGCCACAATTGTATAGCCGTCGGCAAACAACTCTTTTAAAAAATGTCTGTAAAATAGAGTTGGAAAAGTGCCAAAAAAAGTGCCACCTATAAATTGAATAACACCTTTTGGCTGGGGGTGAACCGCTACCCAGCTAAAGGAAATTGGCTGAAACTTAAATACTGGTTGCATCCGAATAATCCTCATACCATTTTCAATTTTCAATTTTCAACGTTTGATCGTTCGGAATTCAGTCGGAGCCAAAAACTCGCTCGGACTGAATTCCTCACTACCAACTAGCGGCAAGGTGCGCAGTGCGCACC